>VFKY01000092.1 GCA_009885275.1 Verrucomicrobiota bacterium
GGGTTGGTGTTCTCGGTTATCGGTTCCCAGTTTCGTCACTCGTCAACCTCTTTGCGGCTTGCTTTTACGACCGTCTGCTGCGGAGGTGGTAGCTTGCCTGTTTTGCAAAGTAGAAGGCTTGTCTCAAGCCTTGTTGTTCGTTGGAATTTAAAGCCAAGGTACGAGTGCGTCGCTTCTACTCGCCGTGTAATCGGCGGCCCACGACGCGACAAAAACATCCCTCGGGATCACCTTGATCTTAACTTTGGACACCGTTCCACTTGCACTCAACGTTCCCCAACGCTATGCGCTGGGATGGCAAAAGTTTATAAGATCGCAGTTCTGGCAGGAGATGGTATTGGCCCCGAAGTGATGGCAGAAGCACTCAAGGTGCTTGAGAAGATTTCGGAGAAATTTGGCCCCAATTTTGAATTCAACAAGCAACTCGTTGGGGGTGCCGCCATTGATGCGATGGGCAAAGCACTACCAGCGGAAACTCTCACGGCATGTGAAAACAGTGATTCCATTCTCTTCGGTAGTGTCGGCGGTCCAAAATGGGAGAAACTTCCGCCAAATGAACAGCCAGAACGTGGAGCGCTGCTCCCTCTACGTAAACATTTCGGCCTTTTTGCCAACTTGCGCCCGTCCATCTGTTATCCCTCCCTGACACACGCATCTCCTGTAAAGGAAAGTATTATCGCTGGTGGATTCAATGTGCTTTGTGTTCGTGAGTTAACCGGCGGCCTCTATTTTGGACAACCAAAGTATTGCAAGGAGATCGACGGGGAATTAACTGCGGTGGACACCATGGTTTACAAGAAGAGCGAAATTGAGCGCATTGCTCACGTCGCATTCCGTGCAGCACAAAATCGAGATAAGCGTCTTACCTCAGTAGATAAGGCTAATGTTTTGGAAAATGGCCTACTCTGGCGAGCTACAGTTGAGGAGGTCTCCAAAAACTATCCCGACGTAAAGCTATCCCATCTCTATGTTGATAATGCTGCCATGCAGCTCATTAAAAACCCACGTGGGTTCGACGTCCTGCTCTGCGAGAATCTTTTCGGTGACATTCTCAGTGATGAAATGGCCATGATTACTGGTTCGCTGGGCATGCTGGCTAGTGCAAGCCTCGGAGGAGCAAAAGGAGATGGATTGTATTTCGGCCTATTCGAACCGAGCGGCGGCAGCGCCCCTGACATAGCCGGACAAGGCATTGCGAATCCTATTGCTCAAATCCTTTCCACTGCCCTAATGCTCCGTTTTTCTCTGGGCTTGGAAAATGAAGCCCTAGCTATTGAAACAGCAGTGCGGAAGGTGATTGATGCAGGATTACGCACTGGAGATATCTTTAGTGGCGCGGAAGGCACGCGAAAAGTGAATACTCAGGAGATAGGGGACGCTATCCTTGCGGCACTTTAATTTGTAATGTCCCAAACTTTAAAATTGCATTCTCCACTGTAAAACCAATATTCCATTTCTTGACGCCTTAACCTGTCACCACTAGCTTCGCCCACAAATGAAAGTGCACCCCCCCCTTCGGGTCATTCTGACCGTAACCTCAATGGCACTTTGTGTCTCAACTTCTTCTGCGGTTGACTTTGGAAAAGCCAACCCCTTGAAATGGTTCAAGGCTAAAGAAGAAAACGTTCCCACGGTCTCTGAAAAACAAGATCAGGAATCTGCTGCCGCATCTCTCATGCGCGATGCCAAAACCGCACTGTCTACTGACGATGTGAGCAAGGCGCTAAACATCTACAAAGAGATTATCAATCGTTACCGCTTCACAGATACCGCAGCAGAAGCGCAGTTCGAGTATTCTAAAATATTGCGATCCAATGGCAAACTTCAGGACTCCTATGAAGGGTTTCAAAAATTCATTGATGACTATCGCCAAAGCCCGCGCTTCAACGAAGCATTGCAGCAACAGTTTGAAATTGCGGAAGAAGCCAAAGCAGGTAAAAAGCAGCCTTCTCTTCTATTGATACCGATGAAGCTTGATAAAAGTGAACTCATTAAGCTTTACCAAGGTGTCATTAAAAACTCGCCTTATGGTAAATACGCTTCGCATGCTCAATTTGCCATCGGAGAGGTTTACCAAGATGATGGAGATAAGGCCATGGCCAACGCCTCATATCAGGCTGTAGTAGATAATTATCCCAACACTAAATTAGCCTCTGAAGCTCAATTCCGTATTGGAGCCATCAGCAGTGCAGCTGCGCGTCGTACTCAAGATGCTTCGAACCTCGCTGTGACAAGGGATGCGCTGCAAACATACAAGCTTACCAATCCTGATGGCGACCGTTCCAATGAAGCGGAATCACTCATTAAAGAAGTCAACGAAGCTGAATCTATTCGCTCATTAGAAGTTGCCGAATTTTACGAAAAAAGTAACAAACCCAAAGCTGCCGCAATCTATTACAATGAAGCTTTAAAATACGGCTCACCTGAAGCTTCTGTAAAGGCTCGTGAACGTCTGAGTGCACTTGCTGCTACTTACCCCGAAGAAATGAAGAATAGCGTGGACCTCGATGATGCTGACTATACCATTCCTGCGGCTATTAATCTCAAAAAAAATCCTGACTATGCTGGGCCACCTGCACCTCTTGTGGCTAAAATGGGACGCAAATCTGAAATGCGTATGGAGCAGGATAATTTTAAACCCATCCCTCTAAAAGAACCTGAACTTCCCACGAGTCCGTCCGTACCCCCTGCCCCAGGAATGATTTTGCCACCAGCAACCAGCCCAAAAACACCGCTCCCCGTTCCTCCTGCTCCTCAATCTCTGCCCGTTCCCCCTACTCCAGAAGTAAAGAAAGACGCTGTTGCACCTGAAGCGGCTAAGCCAGATGCTCCTAAAAAGAACTAACTTACATTTCATTCTCGGCCAATTCACCCACATCTTTTCATGAAACAGTTTGCTCTCCTGCTTGCTTCACTTGCCTTCACTTTGCTCACCAGTTGTGCTGGTTACCAGCTCGGCTCTGATAAACCTCAAAAAATGGCAGGAGTAACCAAACTCGCCGTTCCAACATTCAAAAATGACACATTAGAGCCACGGATCGAAGTTCTTGTTACGAACGCCCTCATTAAAAAATTACAAATGGATGGCTCTTATCAAATAGTGCCTGTGAACGAAGCAGATGCGGTAGTTGTAGCGACCATCACCGAAATTCAGCGCAGTCAATTTCGCTCCGCTCGCAATAACACCCTTCGCACAAGTGAATTGCTAATGGGATTACTCGTAACCTATAAAGTCGAAGATAATGCTGGCACTTCACTTATGGCGGGACAAGCCCAAGGATACTCCAATATCGTTCTCGACGCTAACCAGCAACTCACTGAACGTCAAGCTCTTGCAGATGCGGCCGAGAAGCTCTCCATTAATTTATCGAGCGCTCTTACTGATGGCTGGTGAACTCTTTACCTGCCTATTACTCTTTTTAATGCTTTAGATTCTCAAGGCGCTGCAAATGCAGCGCTTTTTTATTCTCATGAGTGAACTCAACATATCCGGTAAACTTCAACTCATTGCGACTCCAATAGGTAATCTTGGCGATCTATCCCAACGCGCAGTCGAGACATTGCGCAACGCATCCATGGTCGCGTGTGAAGATACCCGTCACACCATTCATTTATTGCAACACTATGGATTGCACGTTCCTCTCATTTCGCTGAACGAGCACAACGAAGCGAAGCGCATCCCTGAATTTATAAGTAAAATGCAAGGCGGCGAAACTATTGCTCTCGTTTCCGATGCTGGCTTCCCTACCGTTTCTGACCCTGGACAAAGACTGGTTCACGCCACGATTAAAGCATCAATTCGTGTTGAAGTGATTCCCGGCCCCAGCGCGGTACTAACTGCTTTGGCGGGCTCAGGCTTGCCTACTGTACCCTTCTATTTTGGAGGATTTCTTCCTCATAAAAAAGGACAGCGAAACAAAGAAATGGAACTGGCGCTCCAACGCGAGTGTACCAGCATTTACTTTGAGTCCCCCTACCGAATAGTGGATACCTTACAGATGATTGCCAATCAATCACCTGATCACCAAGTAGTCGTCGCTCGTGAATTGACAAAAATGTTTGAAGAATTTCAGCGCGGTTCGGCGCAGTCTGTGCTTGAGCATTACCGTGCCAAAGCCCCTAAAGGTGAAATCACTCTGCTTATAGCTCCTCACGAACTCCCCAAGTGGATGACACGCCAGTCATCACTCGATTAAAACCATTTATCAACATCATCACGGTAATATCCTCATGTCGCTTCCAACTATCGATTACACACCAACATCTTCCTCAAGCTCAACCCATACTGAAGATATCAAATCGTTGAAAGAAGCGATCAGTAATCACCTGCTTTTCACACTCGCGCATGATCCCACGACAGCGCAAATTCGTCATTGGTGGGTTGCTACATGCCTGGCGGTTCGTGACAGAGCTTTAGCTACCTCTTTAAAAACGATGTCCAATCATCGGAAACAAAATGTTCGGCGCATTCATTACCTGTCTCTTGAGTATCTCATGGGACGACTATTGGAAAACAACCTACGCAATCTTGGCCTTTATGACCCTGCAAAGACAGCACTCGCCGAGTTAGGTCAAGATTTAGATGCCATTGTCAACAGGGAGCCGGACATGGGGCTTGGAAATGGTGGGCTTGGACGTCTGGCAGCTTGCTTTATGGATTCACTCTCCACCATGGACCTGCCTGCGGTTGGATATGGTATTCACTATGAATTTGGTCTATTCCGTCAGGAATTTGTGAACGGCAAACAAAATGAGCATCCTGATCCATGGGCTCAAAACGGCAACCCATGGAAAATAGATCGCCCTGAATACTCCGTTCAAGTCAATCTCTACGGCAACGTCACGCAACATTTCGATACCAAAGGAAATGCTCTTTATAAATGGGAAAACACCAAGCCCATTATGGGCCTTCCTTGGGATATCCCAATCATCGGGTTCGAAGGGCACACGATCAATTTCCTCAGGCTTTGGGAAAGCCGCGCCACGAACGAATTCAATTTAAAAATCTTTAACGAAGGTTCCTATGTTGCAGCCCTTCACGAAAAAGCCGCCGGTGAAACAGTATCAAAAATTCTTTACCCAAATGACACCACGGAAAACGGTAAGGAGTTGCGATTGGTGCAGCAATACTTTTTCGTGGCCTGCTCACTGAGTGACATCATGCGACGCTACAAGCGTGATAATAGTGGTTGGGACAACTTTCCGGAAAAAATAGCCGTTCAACTCAACGATACCCATCCCGCAGTGGCCATCCCTGAATTGATGCGAATTCTCATCGATATAGAGGGTATAGAGTGGTCAAAAGCTTGGGGTATTTGTCAGCGTGTATTTTCATATACAAATCACACACTCCTACCCGAAGCATTGGAAACATGGAGTGTGCCACTTTTCCAACGCGTGCTGCCACGTCACCTTCAAATTATCTATGACATCAACTCACACCTGCTGAACCATGTGGTTTCCGTTAAATGGCCGGGCGATGCCGATAAACTACGAATCCTTTCCATCATTGACGAGCGTGGCGCGAAATCAGTCCGCATGGCCCATCTTTCCGTGCATGGAAGTCATGCCACCAATGGAGTTGCAGCATTACACTCTCGACTCCTTGTTGAGAAACTTTTCCCGGAGTTCAACGAACTGTACCCCGGTCGATTTACTAACGTCACAAACGGCATCACTCCACGTCGTTGGCTCATGGTTTGCAACCCCGAGTTGACATCACTTATCAATGAATCCATCGGCACCGAATGGACAAATGACGCGAGTAAGCTTCGTAAGCTTGATCCCTTTGCTGACGATTCAGCATTCCAAGATCGTTTCCGGGCCATCAAACGAGGCCACAAAGTATCCTTGGCAAAGGTCATCAAAAATCTCACAGGATATGATGTCAGTCCTGACGCTCTTTTTGATGTGCAAATAAAGCGCTTACACGAATATAAGAGACAACATCTCAACCTGTTAAACATCCTAAATCTTTATCATCGCTTGCTGCAAAACCCTGACTTGGAGATGCAACCCAGAGTCTTCATCTTCGCAGCCAAGGCTGCACCGGGTTATTATCTGGCTAAAAACATTATACACGCCATCAACGCCGTCGCGGCCAAAGTGAATCTTGATGAGCGCATCAAAGGTAAACTTAAAGTGATCTTCCTGCCCAACTATGGTGTGACCCTCGCTGAACGCATCATACCAGCAGCAGATCTTTCGGAACAAATTTCCACCGCAGGAAAAGAAGCGAGTGGCACTGGTAACATGAAGCTTGCACTCAACGGTGCACTGACGATTGGCACACTTGATGGCGCCAATGTCGAAATCAAGGATGAAGTAGGTAGTGAGAACATCTTCATTTTTGGAATGACTGTAGAGGAGGTCGAATTACTTCATTCGAAAGGATACAATCCATGGAATTACTACTGGAATGACCTTGAACTGCGCAATGCGATTGATTGGATTTCCAGTGACTATTTCACCGGCCATGCAGATGAGTTTAAACCACTTCGTGGCAGCCTGCTTGAAGGCGGGGATCCCTACTGTGTATGCGCTGATTTCAGATCTTATGTCGACTGTCAGGATCAGGTTGACATCGCCTATCGCAACACTTCTCACTGGACTAAAATGAGCATCCTCAACACGGCACGAATGGGATTCTTTTCCAGTGATCGCACCATTCTTGAATACGCAGATAAAATCTGGCATATGCCGCGAGTGCAACTCCCTTAATTTTTAACCGGAATTTCTTGCTTCCATCTTCGCGTTTTTGCACAATCGCGGAGATGGATTTTTTACGTCCCCCAATAGTGCTATGTCTCGCATTGGTCTTTTCAATGCCCCTCTTAAGCGCTGAGAATGATCGACCTCAAACAGTAAATCCTGCACTTATCTACTGGCAGGCATTTTCATTGATGGGGGAATTAAGCCGCGATGAATCGAAAACTCTAAATGAGTTGCTTAACCATAGAGGCGTTTTTGATACGACGAAATCCACGGCCATACTCGCCACACACAATAATGCGCTTAAGCGATTTCGTAAGGCTACCACTTCTACAAGTGAATGTGACTGGGGTTTAACCTACGAAGATGGGCCATTTTTACCTCTGCCTCATGTAACGAAGCTTCAAATGCTCTGTCGACTTGGATTACTTAAGAGCAAGCAATTGTTTTCAGAGCAGAACACAGCGGAAGCCATTGATTGGTTGTTTTGCGTCCACCATGCAGCCCGCCATTGCGGTGCAGGCGATCTTATCATTCCCATTTTAGGGCAATTTACGATCGAGCAATTGATTATGCACGTGGCGGCAGCTCATGTCCTCGATTGGAACGAGTCCACTAGAGTTGAATATCTATCCCGTTGGAATTCACTGCCCCCTCTTCACACCGTCAGCAGTTCTGTAAAAGGGGAACTTCAATACATTGACTGGCTTGAAAATTTCTGGATGGAACATGATAAAAATACCCTTCAACCTGAACTTATTGAGGCTCTCACAAATCGTGGAAATGCTGAAGAGATGACCGCTGAAGAAAAAGCAGCAACGGAAGACAAGGTTACTAAATGCACGCCTGAGAATATTAAAAAATGGTTTCAAGAGATTCGCGAGCTCTATCTGAAAATGCAATCCGCCATGAATAAACCATGGCGTGAAGGCAACGCAGAACTGATCGCACTTCAATCCGAAGATAGCGTTGAAAACAATCTCATGCTGCGACTTTCTACACCAACACCCTTTCACAAAGTGAATGATATTTCTTTCAAAACAGCCACTTATCAAACGATGCTCAAAGCAGCCCTAGAGCACGGCTCGCTACTGGATGAGAGTAACATCAAAACTTATGCTGATTCCTTTTCAGGTTCCCCACTCACGCTAAAAAAATCACCCGACTATTCGTTGACGATCTCCACTGATTTAAATGCCTTTACCGGCGCAGGGAAAAAAATTGAATTGCGTCTTGGTGTCTCTAAAAACAAATAGCGCTGGACTATTTCCCTATACTTCACGCAATAAGATCGAATCCATAATCAGCTCCTTGTAGAGAACGTCACTCAAAATAACCACCGAATCACCAGCTACGACCAGCCCAAGAGATTTAAGCGTGTTTAAGGCAAGTTCAATGGTCGCCGCAGGTCGTTCCGCAAACTCGATAACAAAGGGAAAAACACCACGAGCCGACATCAGTGTCCGACTGACATGTAAAGCTTCCGTGAAGGCGTATATTGGAGCCATTTCGGGACGTTGATGAGCAAGTAGATGCGCCCCTACTCCCAACTTTGTAATCACCAAAAGTTTTGAATTGGCAATGCTATTTGCTAGAGCAACGGCAGCTTTAACTACTTTATGTCGATTAGTCTTAAGCGGCGCATCAGAGGCAAATCGACCTGAAGGATATCGCAATTCTGTTTTGCTGATGACTCTGTGAAGAATGTTAACACAACGCTCAGGATATTTGCCAACACTGGTTTCACCACTAAGCATGACACAATCAACCTGTTCCGTAACTGCATTGAAAATATCGGTTACTTCGGCCCGTGTAGGAACTGGATTTTCAATCATACTCTCCAGCATCTGTGTAGCCACAATCACTTTACGACCGTGATAAGAACAGCGTTCAATAATATCACGCTGAATAATGGGGAGATCCTCCACGGGGCATTCACTTCCCAAATCTCCACGGGCAACCATAATCCCCTTCGAAGCTTGAACAATTGCATCAAGGTTATCTAGGGCCTGTTGATTTTCTAATTTTGCGATAACGCGTGCACGACTGTTTTTTTGTTCCAACAAAAGTTCCAAATGCTGAATGTGGGATGGTTCACGAGCAAAACTGAGGGCAAAATAATCAACGCCTAGCTCAACCCCTAGATCGAGATCAATATAGTCTTTTTTAGTGAGTGGCGGTAAGTTCACCGCAACACCGGGAAGATTAATGTGACGACGAGACTTCATTTCTCCACCGGTCAATACATTAGCAATAATGCGCGTGGGACTCACCGTCACAACTTTCATTTGAATCATGCCACCATCAATAGCGATGGCGTCTCCTACTTTAAGATCCGTGGTAATATCAGGATAATTTACAGTGGTCGAATATTCAATCGTCGGCTCCGTCTCTTCGACGGTTCGAAGTTCAACTTGGTCACCCGGTTTCAACTGCCATGGGGAAGAAACATCCCCCGTTCGAATGGAGGGACCAGTCAAATCCATCAGAATTGCCACGTCTGTTTTTAAAACGAGCGCAGCCTCACGAGTGTTCTTATAAACTTTTCGCGTCCAGTCATGGGATGCGTGACTCATATTCAGTCTGAAAATATTGGCCCCATTAAAAATGAGGGATTTAATCATCTCCACGCTTTCAGTGGCGGGGCCGAGTGTAACCAAAATTTTTGTTTTACGCATGAAAAATGGGGCTTCTGAATTCGCTATTAACATTATTTCAACACAAGGCATGCCACGGAATGAGCCAAGGACAAGTATGTCACTCCTATATAGGGAGGTTGCGTTCCCATACTAAAGCAAGGCTCCAGTGCGGTATCGAACTTGAGCGTGCATCCTGTGCATGGCAGAGGAAATAAAAGGTCTTTATTGGAACCATTAAATAAAAACAACAGGGGCACCTGAACGACTCCATCATCACCAACAGACCCACCCATTAAGGCTGCAAAGAAGCCCTTTGTCATGGTGCTCCATTTATCGTGCGTAAGAATTTCGCCTTGGGCGTCAAGCCAAACAATATCTGGACGACCTGAGCTTGGATCTATCTTACCATTAAAATACTGTGCACGAGTCAACACTGGGTTTTCACGACGAAACTGCGCCAAGTGCTTAACAAAGGTGTGCATTCTATCAGCCTCAATGGTTGAAGTCCAATCCATCCAGCTAATTTCATTATCCTGACAATAGGCGTTGTTATTTCCACCTTGTGTCCTCCAACGCTCATCTCCCATGGTAATGAAGGGAACGCCCATCGAACAGAACATCGAAGCCATGCAGGCTCGTACAATACGAAGTCTTGTCGCGATAACGGCCTCATCATTTGTTTCCCCTTCCACGCCACAATTCCAACCTTCGTTGTGGCTTTCACCATCTCCATTATTTTCAAGATTTGATTCGTTATGCTTTAGATCGTAACTCCAAAGATCACGCAGGGAAAAACCATCATGCGAAGTAATGAAATTAACACTGGTGAGAGCCGATCGCCCACTGGGACTAAAAATATCTTCGCTGCCGGAAATACGCTTGGCGAATGCTGGCGTTGCCGCTGTATTGGAATGCCAAAAACGCCTTAGTTTGTCCCGATAGCGGCCATTCAATTCATGCCATGGTTTTGGAAAGCCACCGATCTGATATCCATTGGGCCCCATGTCCCAAGGCTCAGCAATCAATTTCACGCGATTCAATACAGGATCTTGAGACAGTGCCTGGAAAAATGAGGCGCCAATGTCAAAATTCTCACCTCGGCGTCCCAACGTCGCGCCAAGATCAAACCGAAACCCATCGACATGCATGACCTCCACCCAATAGCGCAGACTGTCCATGATTAACCTTAGTGCGGGGGGGCTGGCGGCGTTTACTGTATTTCCGCAACCAGTGAAGTTAACAACGCGATGCTCCTTGTTAAGAAGATAGTAGGCTGGATTGTCGAGGCCACGCAAAAAAAGTAATGGTCCATTTTCATCTCCCTCAGCGGTATGATTGTAAACAACGTCAAGAATCACTTCCAAACCATTCCGATGCAATTCACGCACCATGGTCTTAAATTCATCAACTTGATCCTGGGGATTCTTTGCTCTGGCGTATTCATTATGCGCCGCAAAAAAGCCTATCGTGTTGTATCCCCAATAATTTGTAAGATCACGCTCTAGCAGAAAGCGATCATCAAGATGTTGATGCACAGGCATTAATTGAACGCTGGTAACCCCCAAATCCTTTAGGTAGGCGATGCAGGAAGGATGCGCTAAAGCCTCGTAGGTTCCTTGATCTTCTTCAGGAATATCAGGATGCAATTTAGTGAAACCCTTTACATGCAACTCATAAAATACCGTATCCTTCCACGGAACCGTGCAGTGATCTACACCCTGCCAGTCAAAATCATCATTAATCACCACTGACTTCAGTGCAACATCACCATTGTTAACAGCATCAGCGTTAAGGCTTGCATCCATATTTTGCATACTATTATGCCAATCTGGTTTGCCATATATACTCTTCGCATAGGGATCGAGAAGAAGTTTGTTTGCATTGAACCACAATCCCTGTTCTGGCAACCATTCCCCTTCCGCCCGAAAGCCATAATGAGCACCCGCTTTTAGGCCTGAAACAAACGCATGCCAGACATCATAATCATCTCGATACATCTTAATCTGCCTGATTTCGTAGTCAGGTGTACCTGCTTCATACACGCAGACATTTAATGCGATTGCCGTTTTCGAATATACCGAAAAATGGACCCCATCAGTTGATGGCGTCGCTCCTAGTGGATAACCACAAGCATTAGCCGTGGGAAGATCGGAATAACAACGCTTTGCCTCCATGCCGAGACAAAGCGAATTTAACTTTGGAAATAAACCCATCACACCTTTTCAGCCACAATATTCAATGATTCAGGAACAGGAAGTTCCTCATCCGGTGGCACTGCCACAGGCTCGACCTTTGGAACAACCTTTACAAACAGAGGGCGATAATGCTCCCAGTTATCCAGAATATTCTTAGCGCGAACACTGTCGGTTTTCTCTAAGTGTTTATAAATCAATTCTTGCAGTTGCTTAATGTCTTCTGGTGTCGTGACACTGATGCCGCGAATCATTTCATTGTTATGCAATTTTTGGAACATCCCTTGTTCATCTAACAGGTAGGCGGTGCCCCCACTCATGCCGGCACCAAAGTTCTTGCCGAATATCCCGAGAACAGCGACAAGACCATTGGTCATGTATTCACAACCGTGATCACCAATACCTTCCACCACGGCGGTGCCACCTGAGTTTCGAACACAAAAACGTTCGCCACCACGCCCAGCAGCATAAAGAGAGCCACCCGTGGAGCCATACATCACGGTATTACCAAGGATCGAGTTTTCCCATGACTTAAAGTCTGGATGAACTTTCGCCGGTGGACGGATGATGATTTCACCGCCGCACATGCCCTTGCCAACATAATCATTTGCCTCACCCGTAAGCGTAAGCTTGATGCCACCGCATAGGAACGTACCGAAACTTTGTCCCGCGCTACCTTCAAAATGGACATCGATAGATCCATCGGGTAATCCGTGGTTTCCGTGATGAAACGCAACTTCACCAGAGAGTTTGGTGCCAATATTTCGATTGGTGTTTTTGACTTTGAATTTAAGCGGCTTAACTGCACGTTTGTCACTGATAGCAAAGCGTGCTTCCTGAATGATCCGATCATCGAGCGGATGATTATTTATGCGCTCATTACTGTTAACCAAACAAATGCGGGAAATATCCTCTTTAAGTTCCTTTCCTACATCGCGGAGAACTGGAGAAAGATCGATCATATTTGCTTTCTTGTGACCAGGGACTTCACGCTGACGAAGATACTCAGGACGGCCAATGAGATCATTCAATTTAGAGACACCGAGTTGCGCCATGATTTCACGGACTTCATGAGCCACCGAGTTGAAAAAGTTGACTACGTGCTCAGGCTTGCCTTTGAATTTAGCACGGAATTTAGGATCAGTGGTAGCAACCCCTACAGGGCAATTGTTAAGGTGGCATTGGCGGACATAAACACAACCAAGCGCAATCAATGCAATGGTACCAAAGTTGAACTCTTCAGCGCCAAGAATCGCAGCTTTCACAATGTCACGTCCATTTCTCATGCCCCCATCAGTGCGTAGAGTCACTCGTTCACGAAGACCATTAAGCATCAGCACTTGTTGCGCTTCAGCTAGACCTATTTCCCAAGGCATCCCTGCATGCTTGATACTGGTCAAGGGACTTGCGCCAGTACCGCCATCATGCCCTGAAATGAGAATGATATCTGCGTTAGCCTTGGCAACACCGGCGGCAACTGTGCCCACGCCAGTTTCCGCCACTAACTTCACACAAACACGAGCGCGATCATTCACTTCTTTGAGATCGTGAATAAGTTGCGCAAGATCTTCGATCGAATAGATATCATGATGCGGTGGTGGACTGATCAAAGTCACCCCTGGCTGCGTATTTCTAAGTCTGGCAATAAGGCCATTAACTTTCATGGCAGGTAACTGACCACCCTCACCGGGCTTGGCTCCCTGAGCCATTTTAATTTCAAGCTCCCATGCATTAGCAAGGTATTCCGCGGTAACACCAAAGCGGCCACTGGCTATTTGTTTGATTTTACTATTCGCCCAATCACCATTTTCATAGGGTTTGAAACGACGAGGATCTTCCCCTCCTTCACCTGAATCTGATTTGCCACCGATACGGTTCATCGCAATCGCGAGTGCCTCGTGAGCTTCTGGTGAAATGGCACCAAGAGACATCGCTGCGGTGGTGAAGCGTACACGGATATCCTCAATTGACTCGACATCATCAATTGAAATTGGCCCGTCACTTGAGGGAACAAATTCCATGAGATCTTTGAGCGCCACAGGATTATTCTCAATTTGTGACTTCACATAGCTTTCGTAATCTTCGGTCTTGCCTGACTTCACGAAGGTATGAAAGTTCTTGATCACAGGACCTGTGATCGCATGTGTTTCACCTTCACGACGTGGTCGATAAAATCCAGGGTCCGTCAGCTCTATTGAGCCTGATTCTGGTACCGCGGCATTGTACCCGGCAGTGTGACGAACAAGGCTTTCCTCCGCCACTTCGTTGAAGCCAATACCGCTGATTTGAGATGGACTGCCAATGAAGCATTTATCCATCAACTCTTTGCCCAAACCAATAGCTTCAAATATTTGCGCCCCGGTATAACTACTGAGAACACTGATGCCCATTTTTGACATGATTTTCAGAACACCTTTCTCCAAAGACTTGCGGTAATAAGTAAGCGCTTTGGCGAAATCAAATCCTTCAAGAATTGGTTTTCTAGCGCTCTTATCCTGCTCAAGAACCTCTTGAATAGTCTCAAACGCAAGATATGGACAAACGGCTGAGGCACCAAAACCAAAGAGTAATGCCATTTGATGCGTGTCGCGAGCTTCACCCGTGTCGACCACGAGACTTAGACGCATGCGTTGCTGCATTTTATTAAGATGATGATGCACTGCCCCTGTCAACAAAAGCGCGGGGATTGGAACTTTTTGATGATCCGTTGCCCGATCACTGAGAATGAGAATGCGGATATCATCATCCACAGCCTTTTTCGCTTCTACACATAGCCTTTCGATGGCGGACTTAAGTCCAGCAGGCCCCTCACTCACCGGCCAAGTGGAATCGAGGATGCGACATGGAAAATCACTGAGATTTTTAATGGATTCCAATTCGTTTTCAAAAAGGAATGGTGAAGTGAGATGCACAACATGTGCATGTTCAGGGGTTTCACCAAGCCAGTTGCGCTGCCATCCAAGAACCACATCCAGCGACATGACTGCCCGTTCGCGAATGGGGTCGATCGGCGGGTTCGTAACTTGAGCGAACTGTTGTTTGAAATACGTGTAAAGAAGCTTGGGTTGCTTGGATAGAATCGAGAGAGGGATATCATCCCCCATGGAATAAAGAACCTCTTCACCTCTTGCCAACATGGGACCAAAAGCCATGTCGATCTCTTCTTTATTCCAACCAAAGGTGACTTGCTTTTGCGAGAGACTTAGAATGTCGAGTTCATCCTTGGGTTGATGAGGAGCCTGAGCCGTGATTTCCAAGCGTTGCTTCGCAAGCCATTGGCCATAAGGCTGTTTTGAAACAAGACGGTTCTTGATCTCTTTATCATAGGTGATCACCCCCTTCATGGTGTCCACGGTCAACATTTCACCTGGTGCCAAACGACCTTTCTTGGTCACTCTAGCATCATCCAGCGGGATAACTCCAACTTCGGAACCAAGTGCGAAAATACCATCATCCGTGAGTTTGAAGCGCGATGGACGCAAACCATTACGATCAAGACTGGCCGCGACAGTAATGCCGTCTGTATAAATTAGTGCAGCAGGACCATCCCAAGGCTCACTAAAACATGAGTGATACTCATAAAAAGCCTTTTCATCATCTGTGGTGGATGGATCAATCCCATAGGCAGGCGGAACTAGCATCGACATGGCATGACTGACATCACGCCCTGATAAAACAAGCAGCTCCAGCGCCGAATCCAAACTAGCTGAATCGCTTTGTTTGGAATTGCAAATCTCCTTGAGTAGATGTTCCTCACCTTCCCAAACAGGATTGGAGAAATCGCTCGCACGGGATGCCATCCAGTTACGGTTGCCTCGCACCGTATTGATTTCACCATTATGCGCCAACATCCGGAACGGATGAGATAGCGCCCAAGTTGGGAAGGTGTTGGTGGAAAAACGTTGATGATAAACGGCGAGTGCAGTCTCATAACTTTCATCCTGCAAATCCAAATAGAATTTCTCTAATGCGGTCGCCACAAGCAATGCTTTATAAATAATGGTGCGATGAGACATGGAAGGGATATAAAATTCCGCCAATCCCTGTTGCCGTGCTTTGATTTCAATCTCACGACGAGAAAGGAAAAGAGCACGCTCGAAGGGATTATCATCCATCTGTTTGGGACGCTCCAAGAGGAGCTGCATGATGCAAGGCATCGTGCGACGTGGCGTTTCGCCAAGCTCCCGTTCGTTGACTGGCACAAGACGCCACCCAATCACCTTGATGTCGCGTTTGCTGATGACGCTCTCAGCCACCAATTGGATCCTCAAGCGAGCCGTTTCATCTTGTGGCAAGAAAAAGACACCGACCGCAAGATCCAAAGGATGCTCTAATTTAACGCCAAACTTTGTCACTTCAGGCAGCAGAATTTTGTGTGGAATCTGAGTAAGAACACCAGCTCCGTCCCCGGTCTTCATATCAGAATTCATCGCGCCTCGATGAACCACATTGCAACATCCACCCAACGCGTAATCTAAAATTTTACGACTGGCTTTCCCGTCTACTTGCGCAACAAAACCGACACCACAGGCATCCCTCTCCATGTCCATGCGATGCAAGGAGCCTTCATTGGGGATCGGTTCGTCGTAATAGGGATACTTCGTCATGATTCTACTATATAATATTTTTTGTTTGTCTGATTTCTGCGGTCAGAAAAAGGGCTGGGAAGTTAGTCGGGAACGACTACTTCGCAAGCAGGGACTATGCCGAAGGGTAATCGAGTGGATTTGATAACTAATCCTGAACAACGATTTAAAAATGATTTCAGCAAAGAACATTCATGAGATATGTAAAAATTTCTTGCATTCCATTCCCTCGCTGGTTACTTGAACGCTCGCTTTGCTTCTCAAGTGCTGCGAATGGGTAGGTGCCCGAGTGGTTAAAGGGGGCAGACTGTAAATCTGCTAGTTTACGCTTACGATGGTTCGAATCCATCCCTGCCCACCAATTTATTACCAGGACAAATTCACTGGCAATGGAGGTGTGGCTCCCTTCTGCGAACATACATAGGCAGCGACTTGGCAAGCCTTACGATTGATCGTTTCAAGTGATTCGCCCCGCAACAAACCTGCCACCAACGTGGCCGTGAATGAATCTCCCGCACCTACCGTGTCTTTCACTGTTGTAGCAAATCCTGCAAAATCACTGATCTCGTTTTCAGCAATCAAAATCGCCCCTTGAGATCCACGAGTCAATGCAATGAGTCTCAGTTGCTGCTGCTCAAGTATGGCCTTTAACTTGCTTGTCATATCTCCTTCGATCCCCATCAAGTCTGCTACGAAATCAAGCTCTTCATCACTCAACTTCAATACGTTCGCGAGACAAAGTGATTCCAAAATGATTCTGCCATCACAGTAAGGAGACCTTAAATTAACATCATAGATACGCCATGCCTTGTCAGGCGTTGCTGAAACAAACTTCTGAATGGTTTGGTGAGAGCAATCATCGCGTTGACCAAGCGTGCCGTAATAAACCGCATCCACATCACTCGCCAGCTCATCCATCTTCGAGGTCCACGCAAGGCGATCCCAAGCTGCTGGCTCACCGATAGTATAGCTGGGGACACCCTTCTCGTTTAGCTTAACTAAAACCGTGCCCGTAGGGAGATCGGCATCACGTTGTATCTGCGCAACTATAACCTTATGGGATTCCAATTCCATAAGGGCTTGATCACCCAACATATCAACTCCCACACGACTTATCATCGTCACTTCAGCTCCATGCGACGCGGCGTGACAAGCAAAGTTGGCAGGAGCTCCACCAAAACGTGTTTCATCAGGAAACACATCCCATAATACCTCACCAAGAGAGACAATACGCATCGATTTTAAGGAATGGCTTGATGTCATCTTATTTCATATACATCAGGGAAGTTATCATAAAGAGCAATCTCGTCGTCACTCTATACTTTACAGATAGATCACAGGTTAGTAACGAGTAGTCATCCCAACTCTTTTTTAGCCTTCTGCTTTCATTCTTCAACCTATAGCAATGCGCCCAACCCCACTCCATCATGAACGCATCAGTGTCTTGATTCGTAAACAGATACAAGACGGCCTGTTAAAAAATGGAGATCGACTTCCGGGGGAACCCCAACTGGCGCAGCATTTTGGGGTGAGTCGACCTACGGTGGCTCGAGCGCTGAAGACCCTTTGTGAAGAAAATCTTCTCGTCCGTCGCGATGGCTCCGGAACTTATGTCACTCACCTGACCAGCAAAAAAGCACAACGCGGTCCCTATATTATGGGGTTACTCATACCTGAACTAGGTGACATCGAAATTTTTGATCCTATCGCTAAGAGCATTGCTGCGACCGCAGAACAGTCAGGCCACACGATCCTTCACAGTGAAACGGGCGGCTACAGAAAACCTGATTGGGAAAAACGCATTCTCTCCGTCTGTCGAGACTATATCAAGCGCCATGTCCAAGGCATCTTTTTCGCGCCGATTGAAGGCACCCCTGCCATGGATGCCACCAATCAAAAAGTGCTCCGTATATTTTCTGATGCCATGGTGCCGGTGATTTTATTAGATCGTGACTATGAACATTTTCCAAGACGATCCCCTTATGACCTCGTTGGATTTGATAACTTTCTCGCCTCATTCCTTCTCACAGAACATCTTATTCGTAAGGGCTCACGTCGCATCGTATTCTTGGCTCAACCGCATTCCGCTGCCACGGTTGATCAGCGGGTAACAGGTTGGAGAGAAGCATGTCTTCTTCATCATGTTTCCACGAGCTCAGAACCCGCCACCATCATCGCGGATCCACGTGATCGCCTGACCATCAAAGACCATCTTGTAAGAACAAAGCCCAATGCCATTCTCTGCGCCAATGATCAGACGGCATCATTACTCCTAGAAACGCTGGCTACCTTGAATATTCGCGTACCAGAGGATATTCGGGTTGCCGGCATTGATGATGCCAAATCAGCACAACTCGCTCGTGTGCCACTAACAACCGCCAGACAACCGTGCGAGGCTATCGGTCAATGCGCTTTCGAGATGCTGTTATCCAGAATCAACCATCCCGACCTGCCCCATCGTATCATGCGTCTGGCACCCGAGATCGTGTTTCGAAAATCTACTCAATAAAATTTAAGCCCTCCGCAAAAATTCTAATGTAAACATTATTGAAACATCACCTACCTATGTGCGTACTTACATGCTCTTTTTTTAATCAACCTCCCATCATGATTTACCCTCGATTTCTTTCGTTCCTGTCAGCACTCATCGTTTTCAGCTATATCGGCACCGCTTTTGCCGAGCCACCACCTGAGCTTAATGTGACCATCAGAACAAAGGCTGCTCAGATGAAATATGATATAGAAGTCATCAAAGCTGCGCCCGGTGCCAAAATTAACATCACCCTTAAAAACGAGGACGATCTTCCACACAATTTAGTCGTCTGTAAGCCCTCTGAAAAAGGTAATGACAAAGGCATGGACGTAGCCATCGCCGCATGGGCACTTGGAGAATCAGGCATGGCCAAACAATGGATACCAGAAAATCCCCGTATCTTGGCACATACCGAGATGGTGGACCCGCATAAAGAGGTGAAGCTCTCCTTTACTGCGCCTGAAGCGACCGGTGATTACCCATTTGTTTGCACTTTTCCCGGTCATGCGCTGGTCATGAATGGACTACTCAAAATATCTATCCCAGTGCCGCCCATCAAGAATTTACACTTCCGGTATTACGAAGGGGAATTCAATGAAATGCCCGACTTCGCAAAGCTCAGACCCATTCAAGGCGGGCCCCTACCTTCCGGAAAATGCGATATTACCCTCAATAAGCCCAAAGATAAATTTGCTTATGAATTCGAAGGGTTCCTCGATTGCCCTAAAGATGGAGATTACAAATTCTTCATGGGCAGTGACGACGGTTCACGCCTTATTGTCGACGGCAATGTCATCCTCGATTTGAACGGCATCCATCCCTTTGGCATCAAGGACAAAGGTAAGGTCAAGCTTACCAAAGGTGAACATAAGATTCTGATTCAGTACTTTGAATTTGCTGGCGAGGAACAGCTCTATCTTGGTTGGTCAGGACCCGGATTCAATGAGGAGGCATTATCAGAATGGGTGCCTGACAATGATTCTCGCAAGACGGAACAGGAGAAATATTTCGGCATTCCTTTGATCGTGGAAAATGAAGCTCGCATCTACCGCAACTTTATCTCCGGCAGTGGTCCACGTGGCATTGCCGTAGGTTATCCCGGTGGTGTTAATCTCTGTTGGGATGCAGATCAAATGAACGTCGCTCTTGTCTGGCAGGGTGCCTTCATGGATGCCAAGCGACACTGGACAGACCGAGGCGCCGGTGATCAGGCCCCTCTGGGCTATGATATTGCAAAGCTTGGCTCAAAGCACGCCCTTGGCGTTCTGGAATCGCAGACTTCGCCTTGGCCCCCTTCCTACGTTAAAGATCAAATCCGCAATCCTGATTATCGTTTTCACGGCTACGCACTCGATGACAAACGCCAACCAACTTTCAAATGGGAATTCAACGGCGTTCAGGTGGTGGAAAGTTTCGAACCTAGTGGTGATGCCAAACTAGTGACGGCAAAGTTGAAACGGACCTTAAAATTCATTGCCAAAGATGCTCCTAAAAATCTGCATCTTTTGGCTTTGTTCGGGGCCATCGAGCAGAATGACACTACCTTCATCATCGATAAAGCGGTCAAAGCCACCTTAGCAGGTGCGGACCCCCTTGTGCGCAAACAAGGTGACAAAACAGAGGTGTTACTGCCTGTAATTTTCAAGGATGGTCATGCCGAACTTAGCGTCACCTATGCTTGGTCCGCCAAATAATATTTTAACTCCACTCCCAAGGACACTTCACTTTTCATTCATGAAACATCTCATTTTCTTCATCTCACTCTTCACATCCATCGCCAGCGCTTTCGCAGCTGATCCAAAAGAGTCTGACTACTATTCGATCCAACCCTTTTCATTCCCCAAGGACATGGTGGTAGAAATTGGTTCCATTGAGCTTCTTCCCAATCAACGCATCGCTGTCGGCACTCGTCGCGGCGATATTTACATCGTGGAAGGCGCCTTCGAAAAAGATACCAGCGCGGTGAAATACAAACTCTACGCCTCAGGTCTTCACGAAATTCTCGGACTGGCATGGAAGGATGGCTGGCTTTATGTCACGCAACGCCCAGAAGTCTCCCGACTCAAGGACAATGACGGCGATGATCGCGCTGACATCTTTGAAACCGTGAATGCCGACTGGAACATCCTCGGTGACTATCACGAATATGCCTTCGGTTCCCGTTTTGATAAAGAAGGCAACCTCTGGGTGGCCCTTTGCCTCACCGGCTCCTTCAATTCCAATGCCCCTTATCGCGGCTGGTGTGTCCGCATCACCCCTGATGGAAAAATGCTCCCCACCGCCGCCGGCTTGCGCTCTCCCGGCGGTATCGGATTCAGTCCCGAAGGTGAAACTTACTACACTGATAACCAAGGCGTCTGGAACGGGTCCAGCATGTTTAAGCGTCTCGTTCCCGGCTCGTTTCAGGGACATTCTGATGCCTTGAAATGGTGGGACAAAAATGTGCTTGGTGAACCCCCGCTCGCCAGTGTCAGCGGCACTCGTATTGATCAGGAGCGCGCCCGCAATCCTAAGTATGTGCCTCCAGCAGTGGTCCTGCCTCACGGCAAAGTTGGCAACTCACCCACCGCATGGGATTGGGATGCCAATGGCAAGTTCGGCCCCTTCGTGAATCAGCTTTTCGTCGCTGATCAAACATTCTCTGTCATCAACCGGATGACTCTGGAAAAGGTCAATGATGTGCAGCAAGGCGCCGTGTTCCCCTTCCTCAAAGGACTTCAATCCGGCCCTATTGGCGTGCGTATGTCTCCTGATGGCAAACTCTTTGTCGGGGGTTCTGATCGCGGTTGGGGTGCCCGTGGTGGAAAGCCCTTCGATCTCGAACGCATCGAGTGGACCGGCAAGATGCCGTTTGAAATGCTCGACATCCACGCCAAACCCGATGGATTTGAAATCAAGTTCACCCAACCCGTGGACAAGGCGAGCGCAGGCGATGTGAACTCCTATAAGACGAGAGCCTGGACTTACATCTGGCAGGAAAGCTACGGCAGCCCAGAGGTGGATGAAGTTCTGCCGAAGGTCGAATCCGCTACTGTCTCCGAGGACGGACTTACCGTGCGACTCAAGGTCAGCCCCCTCACCAAGGGGCATGTCCACCAGATTGATGTGCCCGGTGTGAAATCAAAGGATGGACTCTCCGTGCTCCATCCCGTCGTTTACTACACGCTCAACGAGATCCCGAAAAAGTAAGGAACGCGCTGACCGCTTCACTGAAACTCCAAGGGAGCGCGGACACTCCTGTCCGCTTTATTCATCATCTCAGTTTCACGCGGAGGCGCGGAGCGCGCGGAGACCGAGCGAATTCCAAACTTCACAAGGTTCAAGTAAACTTGATCGTGCGATATGGAGCGAATTTCATGAGAACCTCAATGAGGGCGCACCGGAAAGTGAGGAAGCATTGAGAAAGCTCTTTGGAGCAGACGAGCATAACGATCTGGAGGTGTCGCCTAAAGATGGCATTAAAGTTATCAAACTTCCGCCGACAGGCCCGACTGACACGTTGGCGACTGTTAAACTTCGGCGCGGACAACAATATTTCCGAGAAGCTGTCATCAACAATAGCGGTGGGTGCTGCGTAGTGAGCCGCCTGTCTATACGTGAGCTGCTCGTGGCTTCGCACATTTTGCCTTGGGGTAAGCATCCAAAATACCGACTTGATGTTCGCAATGGTCTTTGCCTTTCACGTTTACATGATGCTGCTTTTGATCGCGGTCTGATTACTTTTGATGATCAACTTCGAATGCTTCTTTCACCGCAACTCAAGTCTGAGATTTCGCAACGAAGCGTTGCCGAGAACTTTGGTATGTATTCGGGAGAACCATTGCATTTTCCGGACGACGCGGCACTTCCAGATACAGAGTTTATTAAGCTCCATCGTTCAACAATTTTTCGTAAATAGGACGGCTACCCAGTGCGATGCTTTACAAATCATGTTCAAAGCCGACGCTACGACCATCGCAGCATCAAGCAGGGAGCTCTCGAAGCAGAACTTCCGCCGGGATTCCGAGCCCGCGATGCAGCGAGCGGATCATGCCTAGACTCAGCGGCCGCTTGTGATTGAGAACTTCCGAAACTCGATTTTTTCCTGGAAAAAATCTCTCCAGATCCTTTTGCCGGAGACCTTCCTGCTCCATGCGAAATTTGATTGCTTCCACGGGATCCGGGAGGTCGATCTGAAAGTGTTCCTTCTCATAGCTCTCCACAAGCAGTGACCACAACTCCAACTCCGCTTCTCTGGTGGACCCGGACTTCGCATCCATCAGTGTCTCCACCCGGACTAAAGCCTCAGCGTAATCTTCCTCAGTCTTGATGATCTTCGGTTTCATGGCAGGGTTCAAATAGAGGTGGCATCAATCTTGTCATATTCCGCATGCGTGCCTACAAAGCGGATAAAAACAATGCTGGTATTATAGTGGATTTTCACGATGAGGCGGTAATTGTTTCCCTTGATATTGAAAACCACACGATTGCCGGGGAGGATGTCAGCGGAGGGGTAGCGTTGTTTGATATCCTGAGGTTCCTGCCAGTGAGCCGCCTCCGTTTCATGAAACCATGATTCCAGTTGAGACTTGCTGTCGGTGTGGTGCTCATAGAAGTCGCGGAGTGTCTTGCGGGCGATGACTCTCATGGTGAATATGAAATGCGAGGAGAAAAAATCAAGCCATAAGTTCCCATGATGGGAACTTATGTGTAGATTTGAGACGATCTAAGGGTTGAGTGCTGCTGGATGAACTGAGCACTAATAAATATATAAATTTATCCAACAGATGCACAAAAGCCAAGGGAATCACTGCCTTATTTTAAGGCTCACTGCATAATTGCTCTCCACTTTCCCCCTAACTGATGCCTTTCTCAAAACACATACCCAAATTCCCCCCGTCCCCAATTAAGCAAGATTGCCAGAATATTTTGATTTCGTATCATCCGATGATCTGATACAAAATCCTCATACGGGTCTGGTGACCCGGAGTTCTCTCGCTAAATACGGCGAAAACATCTAATAGAATCCCCTGCCCTACGTTTCATCTGTGAGCAATGCCTACATGCCTCCACAGACTAATAATCCAGCCGGCGGGTTGGTGCGGGAAGCCCTCGCCCAATTCGAAAGCAGCCTCATCGCTTATGCGTGCGGCATTCTCTCTGGTGATGAAGGTCGTGCCCGTGATGTGGTCCAAGACACTTTCCTCAAGCTTTACCTCGCCGATCAGGACAAGGTACGCGAAAACCTCAAGGCTTGGCTCTATGCTGTCTGCCGAAATCGAGCACTGGACGTACTCCGCAAAGAGCATCGCATGGTCTTTACGGACGATAGTACAAAACTTGACTGGCTCGATGAATGGCACCCTGATCCCAGTGATGACGCCAGTAAGGAAGAAATGCTCGAACACGTCTGGAGTGCCATGGAGCAGCTTCCCGAAAACCAATCCGAAGTTATCCGGCTCAAATTTCAACACGGCCTCAGTTACAAGGAAGTCAGCACCATCACCGGACTTAGCGTCACGAATGTCGGCTTCTTGCTCCACACCGGCCTTAAACGATTACGCAAACTGATGAATCACTCCTACATCAACGCCAAGTAAACATTCTGTAATTCTTAATCTCTTTTGCACGTATTTTGCTCATACCACTTTATATCTTACGTTTCTTAACCGTCCGCCTGACATCGCCATGAACCCACACGACACCGCAAACATCACCGCCTACGCTCTCGGTGAACTTAATCCTGATGAAGCCGCAAAAGTGCGTCAACTGATGGCCAAGTCTCCTGAGGCACGAGCCGAGTATGATAGCATACAACAGACGGTATCCGTTTTAAAGAAAGCGCCAGCGTTCCCTAAACGCAGCCTGACTCCTCGTCAGCGCGAAACAGTCTTAGCTATGGGGCAACCGGTCGGTCGCAATTCCAAGATCATTCCTTTTTCCAATGCTCCCGTTGCCTTCAAATCGAACCATCCTTTCTGGCAGATCACAAAAATCGCCGCTGCAATCGCGGTTACTTCTGGTGCATTCTACATTGGGCAAAGATCAGCAACACGCAATGCTGTCGTCGCATTGACTGAGATGCCTGAAATTAAGCCTGAGGTTGTAACCAACCATACTCAGCAAAATCCAATCTCTCCTCCAAGTATGGAGTCGACTCGGACGATGCAGAACCTGATCACTCAAGAGCAACCACTGGTGATCGTTCCCAACACCCCCGTCACCACTTCTGTCGTAGCTCAAACCACCCCTGAAGTTCAACCTGCAATCGCTACGACAACCGACATCAACAAGCCTACGCTTGCTGATAAGCCGACGACACTCTTCACCGCCGTATTGTCTTCGAACGTTCCCGGTGCACCAGCTTCACTGAAGGCATTCACCACTACAGCTACCGCGCAGGAAGCTTTGATCGGACTTCAACCAAAGATGATTCGCCCTGAGCCTGTTGTTTTTGCCGGAGTTGTTCTATCGTCTCCGTCTCCATTAAAAACCAAGCCTGCCACAGATACGGCACCGCGCAAACCTGAAGCCCAACCCGCTTTGATCATTCATTCGTGGAAAGCTGAAATTGCATCCTGCCCATGGGATACCAATCGCCGCCTGATGCGTTTTGTCGCCCAGATCCCTGTCGATCAAGCCGCAGTAGAATCCAATGAAACCGCTTACAACCTCAGTTTGAAATTCGATCCTGCCATGGTTCAAGGCTATCGTCTCGTCACTGAAAAACACATGCAAGCCTCCAAGGGAAGCAATCAAGCCACACGCTTTGCCTGGTATGAAATCATCCCGACAAAGGCTTTCAACGCCGCCGCGAATAAACCAGTCACACTCGGCACCATCGATATTGTCCAACCTCGTGGTTCAAACTTCCCAAGCTCTGGGCCACTCAAACTGGTAGACCGTGGTCAAGGATGGAATGATGCTCGTGAAGATTTTGTCTTCGAAACAGCGATGGTCGGCTTCAGCATTCTCCTTCAAGGCAGTGAAAACATTGGTAGCTTGAACCACAAAATGGTGCTCGACCTCGCTGAAAAAACCAAGGGTGAAGACGCTAATGGCGAACGCACCAAGTTTATTCAAGTCGTAAAACAAGCCCGTCAGGTCATTGGATTGTAAGGCCTTTTTTGTAGGGCGAGCGCTCCGCTCGCCTTATTCAATAAATAGCGGGCGGAGCGCCCACCCTACAATATCGTTTTACAAAGGACTACTCACTTCGTTGCGATACGCCTCAGCCAACAAGGTCACCGGCTGACTGACCTTATGGCATGAGGATTCTGGTTTGCTGAGCAGTCCGTTTACGAGCTGCATGTGACAACCAGGATTAGATGTCACCACGGTTTCAGCACTTGTTGAATCAATGTGTTCTACCTTTCTCTTTAGGAGCTTTGCCGATTGCTCGGGCTGCGTGATATTATAAATACCCGCGCTACCACAACACCAATTGCTTTCTGGCAGCTCCGTTACTTTCAGTCCGGGAATGGATGATAAAATGGATCGTGGTTGACTGGTGATTTTTTGACCATGGCATAAATGACATGACTCATGATACGTCGCCGAGACCGTTCCGCATCCGGATGTCGGTTTACGAAAGCCAATTTCCACCAGCCACTCATGAATGTCCTTCACCTTGGCGTCCCATTGCGCAGCACGCCCAGCATATACGGCATCATCCTGCAACAAGTGTCCATAGTGTTTCAAATGAGAACCACAACCACCCGCATTCGTGATGATGGCATCAAGAGATCCAACATCAAACATATCTAACTGACGACGTGCCAACTCTCTAGCCAAATGCGGCGCGCCATTGTGTCCATGCAGTGAACCACAGCAATACTGGACGGAGGGAGTGACCACTTCACAGCCATTAGCCAGCAGGACATCCACTGTATCACGATTGATATTTGAAAAAACAAGATCCTGAACGCAGCCTGTAAGCAATGCGACACGATATTTTTTTGATCCAGTCGGACTCTCAATTTCGTCAATCAATTCATTTGAAAATGATCTCGCCATTTGCGGCGTTTGTGGTTCCAGATCGCGTAACTTTTTCGGAAGAATCATGGTCAACTTCAGTTTTCTGACCATGTGTTCAAGACCCATTTGCTGATACCAACGCAACACCATTCCTAGGCTTCGCAACAATCGAGGACGCATGAACAGAACTTCCAGCGTCAACCAACGCCAAAAATCTCGCATACCATGTCCCTGAACCTCACTACTCTCAGCGTCTGCCCGTGCACTCTCGAAAAGCTCAACATAGTCAACCCCTGCCGGACAAGCGGTGACGCAGGCGAGGCAACCGAGACAGTAATACATTTCGTCCGCAAAAGAAGCACTCAATTCCATCTCATCGTCAGCGATGGCTCGCATCAGGGAAATACGACCGCGCGGACTATTGCGTTCACGCTTGGTCTCCATATAGGTCGGACACGTCGGAAGACACATCCCACAATGCATGCATTGCTGAAGGATCGAGTAATCCAATTTTTTGAGTAGCATGTTTTTATTGGCCGCCATGAGAATCAATCAAAGATTTTCCCAGGGTTCAATAGCTTCTGTGGATCAAGTGCAAACTTGATGGTGCGCAACAACTGATAACTGCCTTCACCAAACTGTTGTCTAAGAAACGCCTTCTTCGCTAGCCCCACACCATGCTCGCCAGTAACAGTGCCGCCGAGTTCCAGCGTTTTATCGACAATCTCACCAAGAGCAATTTCTACGCGATGCATCTCTTCCGTATCCTTTTCATTCGTGAGAAAAGTGGGATGCAAATTGCCATCACCCATATGACCGAATGTGCCGATGAGCAGTTTATGCTTCTCCGCAGTCTCTCTGATAAAGCGAACCATCTTGACCAGCTCACTGCGGGGCACGGTGACATCTTCAAGGATGGTCGTAGGCTTCATGCGAGCAAGAGCGGAAAAGGCATTGCGCCGAGCAGCAGCCAGACGGGCGCCTTCCGCATCATCTTTTGCCATCTTCACTTCTCGAGCCCCATGTTTCTTGGCGATATCAAGCATGCGATTCGCTTCATCTTCCACCGCGGCGGGATGCCCATCAGTCTCCATCAAAAGGAGCGCGGCAACATCGGTCGGTAGCCCAATTTTTGAATAGTCCTCGACACATTTAAGGGTCATTTGATCTAGAAATTCCAGTGTGCAGGGAATAATCTTGGCGGCAATGATCGCACTGACCGTTTCAGCCGCTTCTTCCATGGTGTCATACATCGCCAACATCGTGCGACGAGCCATGGGTCGCGGCAGTAACTTAAGTAAGACTTCTGTGATGATTCCCAGCGTCCCCTCACTACCGACAAACAAATCCTTCAAGGAATAACCAGCCACGTCTTTAACACACTTGTTGCCGAGCCAGACCACTTCACCACTGGGCAAAACCACCGTCATCCCCATGACATAATCACGGGTAACGCCATATTTCAATCCACGTAAACCCCCGCTATTCTCCGCCACATTACCACCAATGGTGGATATTTTCATGGAACCGGGATCAGGCGGATAAAAGAGGCCGTGCTTGGCCGCGGCATCATCGATCTCCTTGGTGATGACTCCACATTGCGCCCTAAGTGTAAGGTTTTCGGCATCAACTTCGATAATTCGGTCCAGCTTCACCAAGCAAAGCACCATACTCCCCGTGAGAGGCACACTACCGCCACTGAGTCCGGTACCGCTCCCACGCGTGACAATTGAAACCTGATGTTTTGCCGCGAGTTGGACGCAGGCAGCAACTTCATCCGTACTTCTGGGAAAAACGACACACCAGGGCTTTTGTTTAAGGGCTGCCGTGCCATCAAAGCTATAGGGAATAAGATCTTCCGCTTCTGATAACACTTCAGTGTCCCCTAACAATTTTCCCAGTTGATCAATAAATTCAGATGCAGCGATAGCCATAGCGGTCTCCCAGTTTCAAACATTCCTTCACTGGCTGCAACCCTAGTGATGGGGTGGCATGTGTCAAACAGGCAGCAGCAGCACAGACTGCAAGCTGCAAGCGCTGAGCACTATCCCATCCCTCATGATAGGCATAGAGATAACCGGCGGCAAAAGCATCGCCCGCACCGGTGGCTCCGACAATGAATCCATCAGGAAGATTTAATGAGCCCTGAGTAATCACATCCCCATTCTTATCTGCAAGCACCGCACCTTCCACAAAATGAATCACTACCTGCTGTTGCACACCGAGCTTCAATAATTTTGTAGCCGCCTCTTTGCAGGCATTTATACACACACCTTTCTCATTTTTTAAAATCATATCCACCACCTTGCCGGCTTCGATTTCATTGATAACGAGTACATCGGTGAAGGGCATGGCACTCTCGGTAATTTCCCTGAATCTTGGGTTTTCAGTACTGACAATATCCACGGAAGTTGTCAGACCTGCACATTTCGCTTTCTCCAACGCCAGTGATGCGCGGGTCCGCTTACCGACAAAGCTGTCCATCGCATCCAGCAACATGAGGTAGCCTAAGTGAAAGTGTTTCACCTTTGTCTCAGTAAAATCAAGACAGGCGTCATCGTAAAGCGCGTTTGCCCCACGTTGATGAAAAAATGTCCGCCTACCAGTTGCCGACACTGTCATGGCGTCAGTATATGAAGTGGGAGCAGCGGATGTCTGTCGCAGTTGTGTGGTTTCAATCTTTGCTTCGCGACAATCACGGAGAATCCAGTCTCCGTTCGCATCTTTCCCAACCAAACCCGCGGCTTCAAGAGGAAAGTTCGCCCCCATCGCAGAGAGATCTTTAAGCACATTATAGGGACCACCGCCATTGCTCGATGCTTCAGAAATAATCGAAGCCAGCATATCCTGTTCGGGATAGCCATCAATGACCTTCACATAATCCATGATGAAGTTTCCACCAGCGAGGATACCGTTGCGCATGGTGGAGTTTGCAGAAACCCACGTGTAGCGTCAATGCCTGACTGTGACACCTTGGTTTCAATCTTTTGCACAGAAACCTCATCGCACTGTGGTTAAGCAACGAATCCCAGTCTATATCGCAACCCCTCTCGTTCAAGCTTGAGCTTTGCACCGTAAGCACTACTCAAATTTGAACTCGTGAGTACTTCATCCTTGGTACCATTTGCTAACATTGCACCCTGCTTCAAGAGCAAGGCATGTGTGAAGCACGGCATGATTTCCTCAACATGATGTGTCACTAATACTAGCGAAGGCGCATCTTGATGACTGGCGAAATCCTGAAGCCATTGAAGAAAATTTTCACGCGCCACCGGATCAAGTCCGGCGCAGGGTTCATCAAGTATCAACACCTCGAAACGAGCCATCAACGCACGACAAATAAGGATCTTTTGTCGCTCCCCTTGAGATAGCACTCCCCATCGAGAGTTCATTAAGTGACTGCAACCAATGCGCTCCAGCAACACTTTCGCCTCCTCAATCCACGATTGATCCACCTCACCAACGAGATTAATCATCGCATTGCGGCCACTGACCACAGCATCCAGCACGGGTTCTCCGGGCTCTAAATAGTAGGTCAGCGTACTGGTCACCACTCCAATATGTTTACGCACATCACGCCAGTCAGTTTTTCCATATTCAGCTTCTCCAATCCTGATCTCCCCTGCCGTAGCCATTTCATAGCCGGTCAGGCAATTGATTAATGAGGTTTTACCGCATCCATTCGGGCCCAAAATAACCCAATGCTCGTTGGGTTGAACCTTCCAATCGACACCATCGAGAATGACGCGATCTCCACGTTCGTAGCGCAATTGATACAACTCCAACACGATGGAAGATTGCGGGGCAGCGGATGATATTTCTGGCAACATGCGCCGCGATCATAGAGGACTCTATACTTGATGCAAGCCACAGACTCGATCTTGCGTTCTATTAAAGGTATCCATTAAACAAACCCTATGAAAATACGTCATCTCCATATTACCTCACTGTTAGCTCTGCTCATGGTGGCCCCTCTCACTCAAGCCGAGGACTGGAAACCCGATCCCGGTTTTATAAGTCTCTATAACGGCAAGGATCTCACAGGATGGGGATACACCGCAGAGGAGAAGTTCGATGGTAAAACCGAAGCAAGCGATGGGCGTTACACGGCCAAAGGCGAGTCCATCGTCGTAAGCTCACAGAAAGCTGGACCGCGCTTTCGTCAATTGTGGACAACTCAACTCTTCCCAAAAAACTTTACCCTCAAGATTGAGTTTCGGGCCGAGGTCAATGCCGATAGCGGTATTTACCTGCGCAAACCACAACTCCAATGTCGCGACTACCTAGTGGCTGGTCCCTACAAAGAGCTTAAGCAATATAAAGCCCAAGATTGGAATCTCATCGAAGTGACTGTAAAAGACGGTGTTGCTCACGCCACCTGCAATGGGGAAGTACTGGAAGCCGCGCTCAAACTCCCTGAGACGGGGCCTATTGGACTGGAAGCCGATCATGGACAGATGGAATACCGCCACATCCAGATCAAAGAACTTGAGTAAATAGACAAAAAAAGTGGAGCTTCTTGCGAAGCTCCACTTAAAATTATTCCAGACGAAACTGGGAGGCTAACTTAGTAACGGTCACGAC
>VFKY01000075.1 GCA_009885275.1 Verrucomicrobiota bacterium
TCAAAGACACAGGATAATAAGCTTACGCTTGCACGATGAGCGCAAGCATTGACTTTGCGCCATCTTTTTCATCATGCCTGCTCCAACTAGTTACACCAAGCCCTTGACGTCATTACAGGCCGATAAACTACGAGTCCTGTTACAAGACAAGGGGTATGAGTTTCAGACGAAACCATACTGTCTGTATGCTGCTGCGGGTGATAAGGTAAGCATCGCGGTTTATGAGAAAGGGCCTAAAATAGTGGTGCAAGGCAAGGGTGCAGAGCATTTTATTACCTTCTTACTTGAACCAGAAGTGCTCGGAGTAGCAGAGCTAGGATATGAAGAAGTTCAGCACCCTGAGATGTTTTCCCCGCATATTGGTGTCGATGAGAGCGGTAAAGGGGATTTTCTTGGCCCCTTAGTCATCGCCGGTGTGTATGTGGATAGCGAGATGGCACGCAATTTGCGTTCAATGGGAGTCATGGATAGCAAGCGCATTGGCAACGACACCCGCATTGAAAAGCTGGCGCAGGAGATGCGTGGCTTGAAAGGGCTGGTGTATGAAGTCATTGTCATTGGGCCGGAGCGTTACAACGAACTTTATAGCAAGTTCGCTAACCTTAATAAAATGCTCGCCTGGGGGCATGCGAAAATCATTGAGAACATCTTGGAGCGAGTGCCCGATTGTCCGCGTGCTTTGTCAGATCAGTTTGCTAATCCTCGAGTATTGCAGAGTGCCATGCAGGAGCGCGGTAAAAATATAATCCTAGAGCAACGCACCAAGGCGGAAAGTGATCCCGCTGTCGCTGCCGCATCCATCTTCGCGAGGGAAGGTTTTGTGCGCTGGTTGAAGCAGAAGGGAAACGATTTGGGTGTCGTCTTACCGAAGGGAGCATCACCTGCGGTCAAGAGAGTTGCGACAGAGTTGGTGGGCCAGCATGGTCGCGCCATCTTGAATTCGGTGGCTAAGCTGCACTTTCGAACCGCTCAGGAAATATAATGTAATCGACTACCAGCGAGCATGATATGTCACAGACAACTCACAGGATTCATCTTGACTGATTTCTTAGCTCCGTAACATAAACACAACACAGAATAGAATACTCGAATTTATGGCAACCGTGACCAAGCGTGAACTAGTAGTAGAGCTAAGCAATCGCACAGGATTGACTCAGAGTCAGACTTTTGATCTTTTTCAGCACATGCTCGACATGATTACTGAAGAGCTGGCCAAAGGTAATGAGGTTACGTTGCGTAGGTTTGGCACTTTCGAGGTGCGTGTTACCAAACCCAAGATTGGACGTAACCCCAACAAGCCAGGTTCAGATATGCAAATTCCAGCCCGCGCTGTGGTGCGATTCAAGCCCGGTAATGAAATGAAGGCTCAGGTTGCAGGTGTCTTACCGAAGTTGATGGAAGCTCAGGCCGTGGCTTCGGTCTAATGGCTCGCGGTTGCTGCTTCTTTCATCTTTGCGATATAGACAAACGCTGGGGGGAAATTTCCCCAGACGGTATGAGTCGTTTTAAGTTCGGCAACGCGGCTCGATAAGAGTTTACGAAAATGTCTGCCGCTGGGCAACTGGTGGAACCCAGTATAAGCGAAGGTGACAAAGAGCCCGCCCGGTTTTAATCGAGCCATGACATGATCAAGAATGGCGATCTGGAGGCTTTCAGGAAAAGCGGTCCAGGGCAGCCCACTGACAATGGCGTCGAACGAGCCGTCAGGGCCGAGAACGGTATCAAAGTCAAAGGACTGTGCTGCTACCGCTTCGAACTGCATCACGGGAAATTTTTCACGCAATTGCTTCACGAAGCTTTCGTTCATTTCCAATCCCAAATAGTGGGTGTTAGAGGATAAGGACTTTGAGATGGCGTTCGTAATGGGGCCAGTGCCCGGACCAAGTTCAAGGATCTGCCTTGCCGCACTGATATTTGCGCTATCGGCGATAAGGCTTGCGAGCATAGGCGAGGAGGGCGCCACCGCTCCGACGGATTTCCAATTGAAGATAAATTCTCTAAAAAATGACCAAGACATTGGGGTAAACGCTATCTGAGGTTGCGAGATGGCGCGAATGGTTTTATGAGTTTGGAGTAACCACACTTATGAAATCTTTGTCACAATGTTTTCTGATGGCCGTTTGCCTCTTCGTTTGCACAAATTGCGCGGTTTCGGAGCCATACAAAGTGACCCTGTTAGACGGGCGTGAGTTTAAGACGAATTCTAAACCAGAGCTCAATACCAAGACGGGATACTATAAATTTCGCGATCTGAGTGGCAAGGATGCGTTAGTCCGCTCCGATGAAATTCAAGCCATGCATAATCTCTGATGTCGGGTCACTGGAGACAAATGCCGTTGGTCCTGGCATCAGCTTCACCGCGGCGAGTGGAGTTATTGCAAGAGGCTGGATACACCTTTGAAGTGCTCGTGCCTTCTGTGGAGGAAGCGCATGATGAAACCCTGAGTTGTGAAGCGCTGACGATTGAGAATGCTCGACTTAAAGCTGCTGCGATCGCCGCTAAGCATCCCGATGCTATTGTTATTGGGGCTGATACCCTAGTCTATATCAATGGATTTCCTCTAGGTAAACCGCTCGACATGATGGAGGCTGCCGCCATGCTTCGACGTTTGAGTGGGCAAACTCATCAAGTTTGCACCGGTGTTGCGATCATGACTGAAGGCGGGATATTAGAAAAAACATTCCATGTCATCAGTGACGTCACTTTTAAGGCATTGGATGATGATGTCATTCTAGATTACCACTCGCGTATTCAACCTTTGGACAAAGCCGGCGCCTATGCTGTGCAGGATGAAAGCGCGATGATCATCGAACACGTCGAAGGTTCTTGGTCAAATGTTAAAGGCTTGCCGATGGAGCGACTTAATGAAGTCTTATTGGAGTTGGGAGTGAAGTCGCGGGTCCCACAGAACGTAACGCGGTAAGATCGGTTATTTTGCTGCGCCGTAGTTTTTCTCAGAGACAATCTTGTCGTGATCATAAACGCGTTCGCGATAGAGCTTTCCATCATCGGTCCATTCGCGATTTCCGCCTACTCGTTCCCCGTCTTGAAAATCAGTTTCTGAAGAAGGTTGACCATTGGCGTGCCATTCCTTCACCGTGCCGTGAAAGCGCCCTTTCTTGATGGGGAATTCCGCCTTGAGCTTGCTGTCCTTGTAGTAATCGCGGGCGAGTCCTGTGAACCCTTTATTGGTGGCGGGGTCGATCAGTAAATCGTCTTTGTAGCCGAGATCCTTGTAAAGCGCTTCCTTGGGTTTGCCACAGGAGGTTAAGGTGAGGGCAATGAGAAAGAGAAAAAGGAGCTTCATGACTTGTCGAGAGGGGTAGCGGTTGAAGGAGGTGTTTCGGAGGAGATTGGGGGAGCGTTATGATCCTGGATAATGCCCGCGAGCACTGCGGAAGCTTTCAGAAGAGAGCGAATCTGAGATTTGGTTTTTATGGTTTTAAAAACAAGAACCATGAAGGCGATCAGTCCAACAAGAATTAAAA
>VFKY01000396.1 GCA_009885275.1 Verrucomicrobiota bacterium
ATTCACGGGCGATGGCGGCGAGTTCACGTAGTTGATAACTCTTAACGATACCGCCGGGAATACGGAGTCGGCACATGTAGCCGTCCTTCACCGGATTGAGCCAGAAGAGGCCATTCCATTTGTAACGGAAAACGCTTTCAGGATCGGGCTTGGCATTCCATCTAGCATCCATCATGAGTTGCTCGATGGCATCAAAAGGATACAATTCGCGTTTGATTCGTTCTTCTTTGGTGAGTTCATCAAGCGATGGTCCTGAAGCAACTTTAGCAAGGGGCGCGGATGCAAGATCATTAAAGCTTACACCACCCGCTGATATGCCTGCGAAAAAGCCTTCGAGGTAGCGCTTCTGATCCACATTGAAATCATTGCTACCATTAGTGAGGGGAGTGAGAAGTTCAGTAGACATCACGGGCATAGCGTTTGGATTTTTTCATCTCGTTCACATAGGCAGAGGCATCGTCTTCAGACTTGCCGCCTTGTTGCTGAACAATGGTGTGCAGCGCAGCATCAACATCCTTGGCCATGCGTGAAGCATCACCGCAGACATAGAAGTAGGAACCCTGCTCCAGCCAGCTCCAAAGTTCTGATGCAGCACTGAGCATGCGATCCTGCACATAAACCTTTTCCGTCTGATCGCGCGAGAAAGCAGTATCGAGACGGGTGAGGTGTCCATCTTTGACCCAATTGAGAACTTGATCGTGATAGAGAAAATCGGTCGAACGTTTTTGATCGCCGAAAAATAGCCAGTTGTTCCCTGTGGCGCCGGTGATTTTACGTTCTTCCAAAAACGCTCGAAAGGGGGCAATGCCAGTTCCTGGGCCTACCATGATGATAGGTGTTTTTCCATTTGCGGGGATACGGAAGTGTTTGGCCGTATGAATGAATACCCCAGCTGTTTTTCCTTTTGCGAGACGATCAGCTAAAAAAGTGGAAGCAACCCCCTTGTGCTGGATGCTATCCTTTTCATAACGCACTGCACCGACGCAAAGGTGAACTTCATTTGGATGAGCTTTGAGACTTGAAGCGATGGAGTAGAGGCGGGGCTGCAGTTTCCGCAGTGAATTTATAAAGTCGGTTGGTGACACTTTCGTTTCAGGGGACTTACCGATTAGAGATCGGATTTCATAATGCTTTTTCAAAGCTTCCTTTAAAGGAGCTTCACTGCCATTGTGAATATGGACGATGGCATCCGCATCAAGTTCATGGGCGGCGATGATGTTCGCTACCACTTCAGGGCAGTTTTCAGGGAGTAGACCCAGTGCATCCCCAGTCTCGTAAATAAGGCCACTGCCTTCCAGTGAAAATGCAACATGTCGCGTATCCTTTGCAGATCGCTCGGCATTCAATGCCACGCATTCAATGAGAGGTGCGGGAAAGGGGTTTTTACGGGTATAGCCTGTTTCAATTTCTTTTTCCACCACAACGGATGAGTTCGTGGTTTCATCGTGGTTGCCTGTTGTGTTGAGCAGTGAAAGAAAGACACCATCACTCCATGTCTTGGCGAGTTCATCATAGTCAACATCACAATCGACGCGGGGATGAATACGCTGGGCACCGAGTTCCTCAAAGCGCTGATCAAGCTTCCGTCCTGCGAGGCAAAAGGTATCGCCATAATTCATATCACCCAGCGCGAGAACGGAAAATTTTAATCCATCGAGTTTAGGTGACGATCCGTTTTGATTGAGTTTGTCCCAGAATGAAATCGCGTTGTCCGGCATGTCGCCTTCACCCCAAGTGCTGGTGATTAGAAGCACATTATTTTCGGTTTGCAGTTCCTCAGGTTGAATAGACTCCAGCCCAGCAACACGTGCTTGGAAGCCTCGTGCGTTGGCTTCTTTACAGAGCTTCTTGGAGTAGCCTTCGGCATTTCCGCTTTGGCTACCGAAGAGTACGAGCAACTTAGGTTTATCAGTCGCGTTGGAATTGATTGATGGCAGGGTACCAGCAGCACCGCGACTCAGGATGCCAGCGAGGAATCCATTTAACCAAGAGCGTTGCTCGGAACTAAAGGGTGCGGATTCAGGGATGATGGGAACAGTGGACATGGCTTGTCTTTAGGGGCGTAGGTGGGGCTAACGAGTGGTGAGTTTAAACAACAACCATAAACTGATGAATAGGAGGAGATAAAATGCGGTCTTGTAAAACCTCAGCGGATTACGTTCCAATAAGGGGACATTTTTTTCAAAATAAGGCTCCACTTTGTCAGGATGATTGAGGTTGTAGACTAGCTCAGAAAAATTTTGGTACCGCCGCTCGTGATCGATGGCGATGGCATGAAGAACAACCGCTTCCAACCATGGAGGAACATTGGGGTTGAGCTTAGAAGGTCGCTTTGCAGCATGAAATACTGGAGTCTGATAGCGCTCAATTTCACCGTAGGGCAGGGTGTTGGTAAGAGCTTGATAGAGGGTAACTCCAATGGCAAAAATCTCTGTACGCTCACTTACGGGAGCATCGTGGAATCTCTCTGGTGCTAAATAACTAGGGGTTCCAGCGCGCGAGGTAACGGAAAAAATTTCCGCAGCACTGCCAAGATCGACTAATTTGAAATCCAATTTTGCATAATCACCAACACACAAAATATTTTCAGGCTTGATGTCCCCATGAACAAGATCATAGCGAAGGAGATGCCCGGCGGCTTCTGTAAGAAATCTGCCCAGCGCTACTGTTGAATCCACTGAAAGTAAGCGCTCTCGCAATACAGTGTTAAGATTAGGAGCATCAACAAATGCCATGACGTAATAGCGTGCAGTTTGATCTAGTGGCTCATGCGAGCGGATGAAAAAGTCAGACGTCAGTCGAGTGGCATTCCATGTTTCTCGGGTGAAGGCATTGAGATGGGCTTCGCTATCAATGGCTTCGTGTGGGGCAAATTTTAGAACGACGCGCTGATTGTCTTTTTCTGCGAGCCATACACGATCTGCATGATGAAATGGGCGTACGAGTTCGTAACCGTCGATAATTTCGCCCTTGCTCAGAGTGTTGGGGATGGTGAGGTTACGTTCATTCATCGTGCGAAGCCTGCCGGTACGGACAATGTCCAGAATAATGGCGCTCATGTCATCCATTGTTTCTGCAGTGGCATTGCCTCGTGCGGTTTTGACTATGCTTCGCGCAGAGTTCCGATCTCTGAGTGAGTTGGAAATAGCATCGGTAGTGAGATGATTTGATACACCATCACTACAAAGAAAAACTATGTCGCCATCTCGTATTTGGGTGTCGAATAGATGAGGTGTAATCTCCAATGACATGCCGAGTGCACGTGTGAGCACATTTGTGCGATCTGTATCCACATGATCTTCGGAGAGAATACTCGTAGTGCCATTCCGCGAAAGGCACACTCTGGAGTCGCCAACGTTGATACCGTAAAGTCGATCTCCTTCAATAACGATTGCTGCAAGCGTGGATACCATTTCAGGGCGATCAAAGCGCGCCATGGATTCTTGATAAAGCGTCCGATTCAGTAGTTGGGTAAATTCTTCAAGAGCGCGTGGTGGAGACCAGGAGCGTGGCTTCGCTTGATAGTTAACCAGTAAAGATTGCACCGTTCGTTGTGCGGCTTCACGTGCTGGCAGACATAGTCCAGCACCATCAGCAAGCACTGCCACCAGAGTTTCGCCCCATGACTTCGTGCCGAAAGCATCAGAAGATGGATGACCATCTTCATAGGCCATTCCATAAGTGGTGATGTTGATTTTCAATGGAGTTTTCGATCAGGATTTTTTAGATTCGAGCTTCCGTGAGTGCGCCCCAAGTGGTACGCCAGCGTTTTTTTACGAGGTTAAGTCCGATTAGAGCGAGCAGGCAAAGACCTGCGAAAATGAGTAATCCGGTGAGGTATGATCCCGTATGCTCCTTGCTTTGCCCCATCATATTAGCGAGAAGAAAGCCGCCACAACCGCCCCCACATCCGACAAGTCCTGTCATTAGACCAAGGTCCTTACCAAACCTTTGTGGGAGAAGTTGGAACACGGAACCGTTCCCCATGCCAAATGCACCGCAGGCAATAAAAAATGCGGCAACATTTAAGGGCAAGTTGTTGACCAATCCGCCAATAACGAGAGCGATACATGCTACAGTGTAGTAAACGTGAAGGGAGCGAATCCCGCCTATTCGATCAGATATTGCCCCTCCGATGGGGCGTCCAAGGGCGCCAATAGCTGTGCACAAAGCCACCAAATCACCGGCCTGTGCCGGGGTTAGTGAGAAGCGGTCCTTGAAGTACATCCCAAGTGAATAGGCGAGGCCAACAAATCCACCAAAGCTCACGGTGTAGAAAAAACAGAACCAATGCACGTCCTTATCCTGAAACATGCGAAAGTAGTCGCTTATTTTTTTCTTGCGTACTTGCAGAGGTGCTTCCTTAGAGAAAACAATATAAATAGTAAGCACTACAAATGCAGGAGCAATGGCAAATCCGAATACGGAAGCCCAACCGTAAGCCTCTGCGAGACGTGGGGCGAGTAGTGAGTCAATGACCACGCCAATGTTTCCTGCGCCCGCGAGTCCCATGACAAGTCCTTGCATATTTGGTGGATACCAGCGACCTGCTTGAGGAATGGCAACGGCAAAGCTTGCGCCTGCCACACCCAGCACGACTCCCATCGCGAGCGTGGCCTCATAATTCCTTAGGCCGAAAATCCACGCAGCCGTCAGGCCACCTATGACAATTAGTTGAGCCATGATTCCAGTGCGCTTTGCCCCTATGCGATCGACTAATAATCCCAATACTAGACGAAAGATGCCTCCGAATAGAATGGGCACTGACACCATAAAAAATCGCTGCTGCGCACTGAGATTCAGTGATTCAGGTGCTGCGATCTGGTTGGCAAGCACGCCCAGCAGGGTCCAAACCATGAAACTAAAATCGAAATAGAGAAATGAAGTGCAGAGGGTCGGCCAATGGCCTGAGTGCTTTAGATCAGATAGTTTCATGGATGTTTAGAGAGAAAGGGGGATTGTCTCTCCACATCAATGCATTGGGCGTGCCAAGTTGTTAAAATGACTAGAAATGATTGGTGATATAATTCTTATAAATGATGAAACAAATTCATAGTGATGAATGTTTAAAAAACCCATGCCCCATGGCAAATTAAACATGCTAGTAGAGGCATGGGTAAGGCATTGTAAAAATTCAGGTTCGATTTATGAGCGCAGCATTTAGAATTCGAGTGTTGCCTGAACGTAACCGAAGTCTGCATCGTCAGCAGCACCGGTGGCTGCGGCATAGTCGCCACTGAAAAAATGACTGTAACCTGCGACGAAGCTGAGGTTTTTTGTAGCCTTCCATGATACAGTAGCGTCAAGTTCAGTGCCAACGAAACTGCTGGCGCTACCCTTGATGGGGCGGACTTTGGATACACCATTGGCGCGATACCAAGCATCATTGGTGTCTGCCAGCCAGAAGGCGTGATAATCGAGTCTAACTTTCACGGTCTTGGAAGGTTGAAATGAAAAGCTCAATGCAGGGGTGTGAATGTTCTGCCAAGAGAAGATATCCATGAAGCCGTAAAACTTGTGATTGGTGGGGAAGAGGTTTTGGAATGTTCCCACATCACCGTCGGTGGCATCGCTGTCACCTGATCCATAATTGTACTCAATGCCGATACGTGGCTTCATGGAATGCTTTAACCAGTTGTAGCCTGCACCCCAGTGACCGGCGAAAGCGGTGAGATCGCCCCCCTTGACTTCACCAGTTTGAAACGCCATTTCCGTTTCGTAATCGAAGCCTTGGAGCTTCGTTGGATCAGCTTTCATGCGTGTTCCAAATGTAAAAAAGTTGGTGTTACCCACTGCATACTCTTCATGTAGATGGAACACATAGAGATCAGTGGACTGATTCGGCAACAGTGTCTTGTCGCTGTAGTAGAGGCCGCTAAAAATTTGATTGCGCCCCGTGTCGTTCCCATCAAAGAGGTCACTTTGATTGAATTCGTCCTTATTAGGCACTACCACGCTGGAAGCAAAAGCATCCAAGCTCCATGTGTCAGTGTTGTAGTGAAGTTTCACTGCATCGAAGGAACGCCCGAGGTTGTTCCAGTCAAAAGTGCCCACCAGTCGTTCATCGGCGAAAGTGAGAAGCTGACGTCCTATGGTGACATTAAAGTTCTTTTTTCCGAGCTGGATGTAAGCTTGATAAAGATCAATGGGATCGTCACCTTCAGCACCAAGGACGCCTGGAGTATTGGGGCGGTCACTGTCGAGCTCAAAAGAGCTTTGTCCTTGTACATAAAAGCTAAACCAGTCGTTCGGGGTGATCTTCATGCCGAGTCGGGCACGCTGAAGTAGCCATGAATCATCAGTCAGAGCGTTGACTCCATCGTTAAAATCAAAGTTGTTCTCGCGTATTTCAAAACGAAGGCGCTCTTGAAAATCGAAGATCAATTTTCCGTCATAAAATGAAAGGGGATTCTCCGCTACTTTGGGTTGTATTGGTGTTGGATTTTTTGCCTTTGCCGGTTCTCCTGCAAAGCCCGCATAAGCGATGGCTAATATGATTGTAGTTATCAGTTTTGTTTTCATATAGGGATATTTCTTGTGGTTTGTTTTAGCGTGTTGGTTAGACAATGGTTACCCCTGTAGACAGGGTTTGATTCGACAACTCGGAGGCCATATCCAGTGAGGGCATGAATTGTGGATCGTGACTGGGACGAATATGCGAACGATCGTTTAAGAAGGTTATGAGTTGCTCTCGCAGTTCATAATAATGAGGATCTTCCATGAGGACTTTTCGTTCGCGAGGTCTTTCAAAAGGGATGGAAAGAATGTCGCCAACCTCAGCCTCAGGGCCGTCAGTCATCATGATGACACGATCACTGAGAAAGATCGCCTCATCGACATCGTGTGTGACCATGAGAGTGGTGATGCGAAATTTTCTCCAGAGCTCAAGTAACACCTGCTGCAACTCATAACGTGTCAGTGAGTCCAACATGCCGAATGGCTCATCTAGGAGCAACATTTTGGGTTGAAGGGCAAAGGCACGAGCGATGCCGACTCGCTGACGCATTCCTTGGGAAAGTTCACCTGGATACTTGTGCATCGAATCTGTCAAACCGACGACACTGAGGTAATATTCGGCGATCTGGCAGCGCTCAGTTTTGCTGGCTGTGAAATACACTTGTTTTACACCGAGCATGACATTTTCGTAGGCAGTCATCCAAGGGAGTAGACAGGGAGACTGAAACACCACGCCACGGTCAGGACCTGGATCGGTGGTTTCACGTCCGGCTAAAATGATGCCACCCTTAGAGGCTTCGCTAAGTCCAGCGACTATCGAAAGCACCGTGGATTTACCGCAACCGGAGTGTCCGATAAGCGTTGTAAATTCACCTGGACGAAGCTTAAGATTAAAGTCTTTGACGATGACTGATTCACCTCCGCTAGGGTTGGGATATGCCTTCCAAAGTTTGGATATCTCCAGCATGTATTTTTGTGGAAAACTCATGATGCAACCTCCACTTCTTCACGCTTTTCTTCGGAGCGACGGCGGGGGCCGCGACGATTCATCATTTGGAGGGAAGTCATGTTGCTGATGTCTTCAGGTAGAATGTCCGGTAGGATGAGTTTTTTGGAAACTACGGCTCGGTTTTTGCCCTTGGCATCGAGCAGCAAGTTAATGAGATGATTGCGCAAGGCTTTGAATTCAGGGTTATGGTTCATGGCCTTGCGATCGCGAGGACGATCTAGAGGAACGAGCATGGTTTCACCGAGTGTGGCCGGGACCGTGGGAAGAAGAGGAATCACCTTATCCGCAAGCAGAATGGCTTCATCAGGATCATTGGTGACCCAAAGAACGGTCTTACGCTGACGTAGCCAGATATCACTTATGTCGTCCTGGAGGGTGGCGCGTGTTAGGGCATCGAGCGCACTGAGCGGTTCATCCAGGAGCAGCACTCGTGAGTCCATTGAGAGAGCTCGTGCCACAGACACCCGTTGCCTCATGCCGCCGGAAAGCTCCTTTGGTAGTTTTGTGGCAGCATGGCTGAGTTTGACCATGGCGATGTATTTTTGAATATGCTCCATGCGCTGCTCTTTGGACCAGTCCGGAAAAACACTGTCTACCGCGAGTGCGATGTTTTCTGTTACGGTGAGCCACGGCAGCAGTGAGTAATTCTGAAACACCAGACTGCGATCCGGTCCTGGGCCGGTAATGGGCTTTCCCTCGAGCAAGACTTCCCCGGAGTCGGGTTTGAGAAGTCCGGCGAGCATGTTAACCAGAGTGGTTTTACCCGTGCCGGAGTAGCCGATGATGGCGACAAATTCGCCTTCATTCACTTTAAGATTTATGTCGCGCAGGACTTCGGTACGATCACCTGGCGTGCCGTAGCCTTTATTGACGTTATTGAGTTCCAGGAGGGCCATGATTTTGGATTAAGCGGTTTTGAAACGTCTCTCCACCATGCTCATAAGGCGGTCGAGCACGAGTCCGATGATACCGATGGTAAGGATGCAGAGAATGATGCGAGCGTAACTTCCAGCATTGTATTCCTGCCAGAGGAACCCGCCGACTCCGGGACGGCCGGTAAGCATTTCGACGGCAACAATGACGAGCCAGGCAATCCCCAAAGAGAGTCTGAAGCCCGTGAACATATAGGGAAGGGTAGCGGGCACGAGCACCTTCCAGAGCGTCTTGCTTCTGGAGAGTTTTAACACCTTGGCCACATTGAGATAATCCTGAGGCACAGCACGCACTCCGACGGCGGTGTTCATCACCGTTGGCCACATCGCGCAGATGGCGATGGTGAAAAGCGCGGCGGCGTCAGATGTTCCGAAGAATGTTTTACCGGAACCGTCGACCAGTTTGACTGAACTGAAGAGAATCAGTCCAAGCGGAAACCATGCGAGTGGCGATACAGGGCGTAGCACTTGTATGATGGGGTCTGCCGCTTTGGTGAACTTCTTGGAGAGGCCAAGGAAGAAGCCTAAAGGAGTCCCAAGAATGAGTGCGATAAGATATCCCTGAGTAACGAGAATCAACGATAGCTTGGTAAAGGAGAGAATCCCTTGATCGAGCTCTCCGCGTTTCGCGAAAGGCTCAACCAAATAGGGCTTGCTCGCCTTCCATGTTTCCACTGGGGTAGGCAGATCTTTACTGATTCCGGTCTTTACCGTTTTAGTGACGATGTCGCCAAATTCATCCGGTACCTTTTTAGTTTCAGTGTGTCCTGAAATAATTTGCCAGAAGACCAGGACAGCCACGACACCGATCAAAGGGAGGATCCAATCGTCAAGTTTGTTACGGGTGAGCCAGTTCATGATAATTATGCTTTGAGGGTCTTGACTTCGAAGCTGGATGCATAGGCCTCCAGATCGCCTGTGGGATCGAAGGCTTTGCCATCGAAGAACGATTCAGGTTTGTTATCGGCTCCTCCATGGACGTAACCAATTTCCTTCATGGCCTCCTCATAGATGTCGGAGCGCATGACCTGTTTGGTGACTGCTGCATAATCGGGCGCTCCTTCGGTAAAGCCCCAGCGGCGGAGTTGAGTCAACCACCACAGACCGAATTTAGCCTGGGGAAAGTTGCAGTTGCGATCGCTGAAGATCATGTAGTTGGGGTCTTTAAACTTGCGCCCGTCACCCATGATGTATTTGCCCTGGAGTCGGCCCAGCAAGGTTTCCGGCGGACAGTTGATGTAGGTGGCTGCGCTGACGATGTTCGCCTGCTCCTCGCGGTTTTCCATCTTGTCGAGCCAGACACTGGCTTCATGAAGTCCTTTGAGTACCGCTTTGACGGTCTTGGGATTTTTGTCGGCAAACTCTTCGGTGAAGGCAAAAACTTTCTCCGGATGATCTTTCCAGATGCCCTGGGTGGTGATGGCGGTGAAACCGATTTCTTCAGCGATCGCCCTAGCGTTCCAAGGTTCCCCAACGCAGTAACCGTCCATTTTTCCAACCTTCATGTTCGCTACCATTTGTGGCGGAGGAATGGTGATGAGAGAGATATCCGCACCACCACCGGAGGCATCGCCGGGATTGACTCCACCGGCGGCAAGCCAGTAGCGCAACCACATGGCGTGGGTGCCCGGGGGGAAGGTCATGGCGAAGGTCATGGGTGTGCCGCTGGCCTTGGCCGCATCCGCCATTGCCTTGAGAGGTTTGGGATCCTCTCCGACCTTGCCTGCCAGCTCTTTCTTAAGTGTGATGGCCTGGCCATTGCGATTTAGCAGGTAGGGCACAATCATGGGTTTCTTGGGAGCGCCGCCGAGTCCCATGGTGCTGGCGATGGGCATGCCGAGAAGCATGTGAGTGCCTTGGATGTCGCCATTGCTGAGAGAGTCGCGAATGGCTGCCCAGCTCGCTCCTTTGACGACGGTGGAGTTGATACCGAACTTTTTGAAGAGTCCTTTTTCATGAGCCACCACGATGCTTGAGCAATCGGTGAGGGCGATGATGCCCATCTTGATGTCGGTGGTTTCCGGTGTGTCGTCGGCATAAAGGGAACCGACCCAGCCCTTGGGGAGGCCTGCGAACAGGGTTCCGGCACCAATGGCTTTTGTAGTACGACGAATAATTTCGCGCCTTGTGATGTTTGTGAGTGTGCTAGTAGGTTTCATATCAGTGCGGGGTTATGGGGGGTATTTTTGATAGAGCGTTTTTTGACAGTAGGAATGTTCGTGCAGGCATGATGAAAGAGATCAGAACGCCAGCAGGCTGTGACAGCCTTTGAAGCATCGGAGAGTTGTGAAGATTGAATCAATCCGTGTTCGATAAACTCTCGAAGCAACCATTGCGCCTTGTCTGAGCTTGGCTCATTGGCGTGACGACGATGGAAGATATGAAAATTTTCAGCGGAATGAGTGATGCCGCATCCACTGTCAAAGGGAATACTTAGAGAGCGTTGTAAGACGTTACGCTGAACACTGAAGTGTCCACTTTTGTAAAGAATATCTACTACGGTAGTGCGATTTTTTGATTCATCACAGAAAGCACAGGCTTCATAAAGAGCTCGCATTACCGCTGTCAATTTTTCAGGTTCATCCTCTGCAAAGTCCTCTGTGGTAAGCAGTACCTTTTCGGGATGTCCGGGCATGATGTCTTCACTGACTGCGGGACACCATCCGAGGCCTTCTGAAACAGCAAGTGAGTTCCACGGTTCACCGGCACAATAGCCGTCTATCAACCCTAATTTTAGTGATTCAGCCATCTGCGTAGGTGGTAACACTACAATTCTAACATCTTGATTGGGGTCGATTCCCCCGCTTTTCAACCAACGACGGAGCAAGAACAGATGGGATGATGATCGCTCGACGATTCCGAAAGTGAGAAGGCGTTGTAAGCTGCTTTTAACGAGCTTATGCAGTGATGCTGCGTCACGAGCGCCTCTTTTCCATAGATCCTTACTGAGCGTAATGGCGTTGCCTTGAATATTGAAGACGAAGGGGTTGATGGTGTTGCATTGTCGACCGTCAAAACCAAGCCTTAGTGAAAGGCCAAGCCCGGCGAGAGCATGGGCGGCATCAAGTTGACGGTAGTATATTTTTTCACGAATGGTGGCCCATCCAATTTCCCGTGACAGCGCTACTTCAACATGATGTTTTTTAAAGAGGCCCAGGGTATCAGCAACCAGCAGTGGTGCACAATCAGTCAGAGCAATAAAGCCAATGCGCATAGCTTTGGCGTGACTGGTGACTGATTTTTTTGTAAGGGCATTCTTGGTCATTATGCTTAGCGATACCGCAGCGCATGTGCCATCTGTGTAAAATAAACTAGAAATAAAGAGTGAAAATATTTCAAAGATGTATGAAATTGATTCATACATGGAACAGGCACTACTCGACACAAGGCAACTGCGCGCGTTTTTACTTCTGGCACAGGAAGGTAGCTTCACTCAAGCGGGACGCGCTTTACACCTGACGCAATCGGCTATCAGTCATGCCATCAGAGTCTTAGAAGAAGATCTTGGATGTCAGCTTTTTCACCGTCAGGGCAAGCGAGCTTTGTTGACACATCATGGACGTGAGTTGCTCAGGCATGCCGAGACAATTCAACGGCAGATGATTTTGGCGCGCGCAAGTTTAGGGGCCCTTGATCAGAATCCTCGTGGTCATATGCGTATTGGTTGTACGCCAGCAGGGTCACAGTTTATTTTACCTACGGTCTTAAGAGAGTTTAAAGATTCATTTCCGCACTATGGAATCACCGTGATTCCAGGTGAAACGCCGGAGACACTGGATCAACTGGAGCGTGGAGATTTAGATTTGATTGTCTGCCTCAAACCTAAAGAGACTTCACGACTTGAGTGCCATGCTCTATTTGAAGATGAGCTCGTATTCCTTACTAGTCCCATGCATCCGTGGCTCAAGCATCCGCCGAAACCCAAGGACATGTCACTTGAGACCTATATTATATCAAGCCGTAACAGCTTCACGTTTGGATTGATTAATGAATATTTTCTAAAACAGGGAGTACGTCCAAAATCATTTATGGAGTTGGGAAATACGGAGGCGATTAAAGAACTGGTTAAGCTTGGGCTTGGTGTAGCAATGGTCGCGCCTTGGACGGCTCAAGTAGAAATTAAATCCAAAGAGTTAGCTGTTTTGCCTTTAATGCGTGGCAAGATTAAACGCCAATGGGTGGTGGCTCACTTGAAACAAAAACCTATGACATTGGCTGAACGGACTTTTATGGGGCTATGCAAAGAAGTGGGCATAGCGTTGAACGTTCAAGGATCGTCGATCGTAGCGATACCGAAAAAAAAGTAAGCAATTGATGTTAAGGCTTTGCCACGGTGGCATCGCTGCTGGTAACTTTTTTTACGGGAGATTTTTGAGCAGGGGGTACCGTATTGTATTCTTTCCACCAAGCATCGAGAGTGCTGGTTTCAAAGATGCGAGCTCGATAACCTGTCATCTGTTCAAAACTGAATGTGGCCTCTTTTACCACATCAAGATTATTGTCGTCCTTGATAGCTTTTGCCAGCGCGTCACCAACCGCTGTTGATCGGCGCTGCCCAAGTAAATTCGCGGATTTCATGCGCACCTGCCATGGATTCTTATTGTTTAAAAGTAGAGCGATTAGTTGATCATCTTTTAATTGACTGTCACGCAAGCTTATAAGGTCAGGATAGTAATCAGCGACAGAAATTTGATATTGATCAAGTCTTGATCCGCTCAGGTAATAGTTTTGAACCCGAAGAATTTCTGAACGTGTGGCATGAATAAGATTGGTCAATCTAGGATCTTCAAGTGAAGCCCATAATTTTTCATAGGGTGTTCTTGCGCCTGTTGCAATTGCTTCATCCGCATAGCTTGTAAGACGGTTTCGTTCTTTTAATATGACAAGCTCACTCTGTTGTGATGGCAAAATTGCCTCGGGTAAAAGATTAGCAGAATCGGTTGTCTTCGTTATTTTTTCTGGTTGGAGCGCGGGGGTTGAATGATTCTTGGCAGACAAGACTTCTAATGAAGCAGCGTGCCGCCGACCCTGTTCCTCAGTGTCAGCGATGCGACCTTGAATCGACTGTAAGGCAGATTCAAGTTTTGTAATTTGAGATTGGTTAGGGGAGTCTGTATTTTGCGAGTTATCGATAGGAGGGAGAGATTGATTTAGGGTTGCTCCGCTCGAAGATTTGAGTGCCACGCGAGAAAACTTCTCCTCAAAATCATCTGACAAACGGTTATGTATCCATAGCACTCCTGATGCTATTATTAGTAAGTTGGCAGCAAGCAGCAGCAGAAAAAGACGGCCTATTTGCTTACTGCGTTTCTCGTTGGGGGTGCGATTGTGGCTCACCATGTAGGTGGTGTCCGTCCGCGGCTGAGGCTTTAGGAGCGATGATTTGTCTTGATCCTCCCCAAGAATCGCGCGCCGTGGCATAGCCTGCGGTGTTTCAGGTAAATATTCGTTGGAGGCTGAATCAGTGGCGGGCGTGACTGTAGTCTCGGCTTGTGCAAAGTAATCGTCAGATTGTTGATCTTGTCCTTGGGATGATATGACGTTAGTTGGCCACAGTGGGATTCTTGTTGTTTCATCAGTGCTCATGTGATTTGGGAGAGGTTGCTCCGCAATTTCACATGCTGGCTGTTGAGTCTCCTCAGATGACGATGATTGTTCGCTTGTCTCCATTTGGGACTTGGGTGATTAGTGGTATTCCTTCTGATTGAGTCTTCTGCTTGGTTTCGGGAATTATATGGTTTAGGCTGAGTTTAGCGAGTTGAAAATCATCTGAACTAAAACCGTTTTCATAGTTAATCATTTATGGGCGTCATAGAGGGATCAACACCAATAACAATCAACAGTTCACGGGACTGGTTGAGATCGCGCAGTCTCTTTCTTGGAACATCCTTGTTGGTGCTGGCACTACTATTTTTCATATGGCCATATCAGCACTGGCAATTTGAAACACGCGGCAGTGTTTTACATGGATGGGCTAAAGTTCTTTCTCTCAATGGCAACGAAGAGTGGCAGTTTTGTTTCATCGTTCCAATCATTGTCGGCGCTTTAGTTTATCGTGAACGAGAAAAACTTACAACGTTACCGCTTCAGGGATCATGGTGGGGTGTTGTCGTCATGTCTTTAGCGATGATGTTGTATTGGATAGGTTACAAAGTGGATACCGGCTATTTGGGGTTCGCTTCGATTCAACTGACTCTGGCAGGGTTAATATTGTTGATGGCCGGCAAGCAGTGGATGCGAGTTTTATTTCTAGCATGGGTTTTTATGATCTTTGCATGGCCGCTATTTCCATTGGACAACATGTTAGCCGCAAGACTGAAAATCCCAACTGCTCAGATAGGCGCAAAACTTGTTTCACTGATGGGTATCGACGTGATCAGGGAGGGATCCGCATTGCAATCGGCTGCGGATTATGCTGCAGGCATTAAGCAAGGGGAGAAGTTCACTTTGGATGTATCTGAATCATGCAGTGGGATGCGGTCACTGTACGCTTTAATTATGGTTGCTGTTCTATATGGATTTTTGGCGCTCAATCGCTCAAGTTCCCGTCTTATTCTGGCAGCAAGCGCCATACCTTTAGCGGTACTCGGTAATGTGGTCAGACTTCTTTTGCTCACCGTAGGGGTGTTGTTATTCGGTCAAGAAATTGCGGTAGGCAATTTCATCAACAATCATCAAGAGGAGTCATTTTTCCACCTGCTTGCAGGATACATTGTATTTGCAATCGCGCTTATTGGAATGTTTGCGCTGGCCACTTTACTTGATAAAAGGCATTGGAAAAAATTTAAAATAAAAGCTCAACCGGCTTCAAATTTGTTAGATCCATCGGCTTGTGAAGTCAATACCTCACGAAATCATATAAAATGTCTAGTGGCAATTATATTAGCATTAGCGGGAATTGGACTTTGTTGGAGTACTCCAGAAAAGGTGAAATTCGCCTCTCCAGGATTGCGCATGGAATTGCCAGCACTCGTGGGTAATTTTCAGAGTCTAAATGTAGAGACGATGACGGCAAAAGAGATGGCAAATTTTGACGAGGGAGTCGAATTGGTTCGCAGGCTCTATACCTCGCCCGAGAAGCATCAAATTATGGGGACCCTCGTGATGAGTGGGATGGTGAAAAGAACATTGCATACACCTGAGCGGTGCTTACCAGATCAGGGATGGATTATTTCATCGTTACAGGAAATACCTATACTATTGAGCAATGGACAAAGTATGAACGTATCGTTGATGCAAATTTTTCGTGATGTTGAAGTATCTTCTGGGCAAAGACTTCGCTTGAAAGGACTCAATTTATACTGGTATCAAGGCTCTCAAAATGTAAGTACGCCCAGTTATACGGCGAGCAATTACCTCAGTTACCGCGATGCCATCTTTCGTAATCTCAACCATCGTTGGGGACAGGTTTCTTTTTTTATGCCACTTCCTCCAAGGGAGATTGGTAAGGATAACCCCATTGAGGAAGTCATGGCATTAGAAGAATTAAGATCTTTTGTAGAGAAGCTAACTTCTCAAATATTACTAATAGAGCATTGAAACTAATCACAATGCCTTGCGTAAAAAAATCAGTTCACCCTCAAGTAAGCGAGCAGGTGAAATCTTTTCTGCAATTATGAAAGCTTTCGCCTGCTCGCCACAAGACGCGAGCATTCCCGAATAAACAGCGCGCTGACCAACGGAAAGCTTGCTGACTTCAATTTGCGTTAGCACACCTTTCATTTTTTCAAAATCGCGAAAACGGTAAGCTGCAAAAGCATTGATGAAAGGTAATGAATCATTGGATATGATGTTTTGTGCCGCCCAAAGAGGTGCACCTTTAGATATGCTTTCGAACTCTATTCCAAGGAGCAGTTTAAGATATAGAGCATTCTCCATGTGAGATTTAATCATGGGTTTTGCCTCTAGTATCTTTTGAAGAGTGGTGAGCATGGATTCTGCATCGCCACGCCTGGAGTAGATATTTAAAAGACGTTCAAGCATGGACAGTTGATATTGAGGAATAGCAGAACCATTGATCAACGCCTCAATAGCCACATCCTCGAATCCTAACTTGTCAGCAATCGTAATGATTCGCTGCAGGGCCTCAAAATTTTTTGCTATAATAGCACGGCGACTAGCTTCTTTTAAATGTCCACTGACAATGCTGCCCTTGTCGCCCTGCCCGTGTGCGATCCGAGCTTGAAGCACCGATTGATCGGTTGAAGAGAGGGGAAGGCTAGGGGTTCTCCGAAAAATATCACTTAACTCGTCCCAACGGGACTTGCCGGCAAGTGCTTCAAGATAAACAGGAAACAGTATTACATTTTGTGTGGCCTTGTCTTTAGACACGAGTTCCAGCAAAAGATCATACTCCTCCTGTTGGAGTAACCAGTGATAAAATACAGCGTTTTCTTGGATGGTTTTATTTCGATACTTGTTGGTTTCCGAAGCGTAGATTTCTTTTTTCTTGAGTGGATTTAGGATGATGTGTCGACTGAGGATCTCAAAGTATCTTTTTTCAGAAATTGCTTGGTTATTTAAAGCCAATTGAAGTAGCTCTGTAGACATGCCACCGGTCAATAGAGGACTTGTCGAGATCGATTGTATGGCCGCGGCTGCATGAGGACTTTTGGAACGCGCGATACCCCATAATTTTTCAAGCGCATTCTTTTGCACTTCTGTGAAGGGACTTGTCAGGTCAAGTATGGCCAAGGTTAATTGATTTTCTGGGTCGTTTGGATTTTGTAAGAGGTATTTGCGATGAAGTTTAGCTGCTTCGAGAGGCTTGCCCTGAAAATACAATAACTGGGATTCCAATCCCATGGAATATTTGGTGGATCGTTGTTCGGGAGTAAAAGAACTCAATATCTTGATAGCTTCATCAGGTTGCCTATCTGCAAGATATGCCATGCCCATTTCTGCCAAGTCCTCTGTGGTCGCCGATGTATAAGCGAGGAGTTGTTTCCAAAAAAACAATGCTCGTGAAGGATCCGGACTTGTTCTCTGAGTTAATCGAGCAATCTCGCGAAGCACCAAGGGGTCGTTAGGAGCCTGCGCATAAGCCTGGTTTAGTATAGCGTAGGCCTGTTCCCAGTGTTCATTTTCAATGTGTCCCTGTGCCTTTGTTGTCAGAAGGTTAAGACGGTGCTTTTTCCACAGTAAATACCTAGGATAGGAAGCAAGAATTAGACCTAATAAAATGCCAACGCATGCTAAAATGAATAGCGTTTTGTAGCCTGTGCGGTTTGCACTCGTTGGTGCTTCGGGCTCTATCATGGGGGGGCTAGTTCCAAAATTACTCTGAAGCCGACATCAGAGCGAAAACTGGCTTCGGGCAGATGTGCTCTATAGGAACTGAGTAGGATATCTTGATTAGATGTTAGCCATGAACCGCCACGCACAACGCGTTCACGAGTGCCCGAAGGCCATGCCTCAGAACACCACTCTGCCACATTGCCTGAGAGATCGAATAAATGTAGAGCATTGGGAGAAAAGCTGCCCACAGGTGATGTGTGGGAGTAGTTGTCTTGATAGCCATTCATGTTAGCGGTGTCGAGATTTGCACTTATACTTGGTGGTGGCCACTCTTTGCCCCATGGATAATCCGTTTTGTTGGTGAGATGTTTTGTGTCAGGTGTATTTCCTGGTTCGTCCTTCAATCCGGCTGCAAAGCTCCACTCGGCATCTGTGGGCAATCGGTAGCGACTGGTGGCACTAATAAGATTTAAGGCGCGCTCTTTCTTTGTCAGCCATTCACAAAATGCTTCTGCATCAGTCCAGCTTACGTTGATAATAGGATGGGTGTTTTGATGTGCGAATGTAGGTTTTCGATCCCAAACTTGACCTGTGTTTGACATAAAGACGGCATAGTCTTGACCCCGAATCTCATGTTCTCCAATGAGCGTTGTTTCCTGAAGTGGCTGAAATTTTATATTCAGACTGTTGGTGTAATTTTTCCCTGCATTTGCGGGCGTTAACTTGGTGGGGTCGAGTATGGTTGAATTGGTTGTAGAGACTTTGGGTTTGTTTGCAATTCGATCGCGCATTTCACGTACTTCCTCAGGCGTCACCGTCGGGGCAACCGTCAAAAGGTCGCGCCTCGTCTTTTTATCGTTCAAAGACGATTGATCTGCGGCAGCTAAAAATACGGCACTGCGATGCCTGTCTTCAAATACACAGCGGAAGCCTATGCTCGGTGAACGCAAATCCCCTGATACGCGATATTGATAGTTTGAGAGGAGGCATTCTTTGCGAAAATACATCCAGGATCCACCGCGCAAAGTCCCATAGGTATCGGCACTGATCTCTTGATCCCATGCCCACTCCCAGACATTTCCTGCGAGATCGTACAGGCCATCTTTTGAGGTAGAGAAAACTCCAACTGGAGATGTGTACATATAGCCATCATCTACCCCTGTGATTTCCACGGAATTAAAATTCCCAACTCGAGGCGGTGGTGGCCATTCGATTCCCCATGGAAAGGACTGTTGATCCAATACTTTCTGTGTAACCGCTAGGTCGTCTTTACGTCCTGATAAAAGCCCCACCGCGGTATCCCATTCTCCGTTCGTTGGTAAACGGTAATATTGTAAATTGGTGATGACGCCGGCTGCCCGCTCACTTTTTGTCAACCAATCGCAATAGGCGACGGCATCTTGAAGCGTGATATTCACAACAGGATGATCGCCTGTTTGAGGGAAGTGGGGTTTGTAATTCCATGCATAACCCGAGGCACGCACAAAGGCATCGAAGTCAGAAACACGGGTTTCCCATACGGAGAACATGAGGGGCGTGCCAGGCACTTCAATGAAAATGGCACCAAGACTATTCTTTTTACTGTAGGTCTGGTTTGCCTTGTCTTTCAGAGGAATGAACGTTCCTGGAGGGAGTGATTGAGAATCAGCATACCCACGGCTCAACAAGATCACGGCGGCGATATAGAGGAGATGAATACTCCGCAAGTAATGCAGTTTATTTGATGCGATTAAACGCACTGTTTTGATGGAAGCAGACATTACTTTTTTGAGTTCCTCGTGAATACTGCCACAGAGAAGATGCGATGCAAAAAAAGAGCCGCACTTTTTTGTAGTGCGGCTCTTAAAATGATGATTGAAGGGATTAGGGAGTGGTTGGGGCTACAGTATTAGTGATTATAATAATGGGGCGGCTTGTCGTAGTGTTACCACCGGTAGTTGCTCCGACAGCAGGAGTAAACCCACCAATGCCTCCAGTCCCACCGTTTCGATAAGCGCTTAGACCGAAACCTGATAGCGAATTGTTGAGGGCAACTTGATTTAGATCTTCTTGATCAAGTTCATTCGCTTTTTTATTGGCTTTGGCAAGTGCCTTGACCGTTACGTTATTCAATCCTAATCCGTTAAGGATTTTATTTACAGCGTCTAGTTCAGACATTCCAGGATTATCTGCTTGAACCTTGGCTATGGCTGCTTTCGAGATTTTAACGGTTACTTTACCACTTCCATCAGTCACCTTAGCCTTCAAGACAACGAATGGACCACTGGTATCCGCTGCCACTTGATGAAAGGTGGGAGAAAAATCAAGGATACCGAACTGATTTGCGATGCCTGAGAAGGGGATGAGTGCGGCGGCGGCCATCGATTTCCATTCGACATTTAAACTTGCTACAGGTTTGTTGTAGTTGGGCTCGAAGCGCATAACCACATATCTGGCTGTTACAGGCTTGGTGCCGTCGATACTCAAGCGACCAGCGCCACTTGCGTCTTCACCGCTGGCGACAGGTTTGGTGCTATCAAGAATTGAAGGATCGAATGTTGTCTTTCCACGCCAGTCTTTCTTTTCTGGGAGCTGATCAAAGGTGTAAATATCGAGACGTGTAGGCACCTTGGAGTATGCAGCGTTAAATTTCTTGAGTGTCTGAGCATCTCCCATGTCGTAGATGACGGTTCGATATTTCTCACTTGTTTTAGGGAAACTAAAGGAACCTTGATCGCTGTCCGCTTCACCATAGTTGGTTGGCGTTGGATACATGTAGACTGGCTTAGGCTCAGACGCGCTGTCTATAACGCTGTCTATAATATCGCTCCCTTGGACGGTGACATAATCAGAGTCCTTGTTGGCACCAGTAATCCTTAAGCTGCTGATTGAGCCCGCTTTGGTGAAGTCAAAGCTCAGTTTGATATACTTCGCTTGAATACCTGCAAACTTTAACTCAATGAGACGAGCGGTCTCGTCCAAAGACAATTGCGAAAGTGCGACCCAATCCTTGTTGTTGGTACTTGCAGACACGGAGACTTTACCGATGCCACCATCGTTGATAAAGGATGCAAACTCTACGAGGGTTTGATCACTGATAGCAATGACAGCTGAACTACTTCCCGCAGAGAGCTTTGCAAGCTGACTAGGGTCATCAGCAAGGAGCGCTTGGGAATTTGTGATACCAGAGCTTGAGGTGATCTTGGTTCCGTAGATTGAACTCGAAGCGAGGTTTACTGGTGAAGGAGCTGCGGCGGGTAACCTTTGCCAAGCGGCAGACGCCACATTGAGTGTGCCCAATGAGGCGATTATAGCGATGATGTAGGCGTGTTTCATAAGTCGTGGGGAATTCGTAAATAATGTCAAAATCAAGACATTCGTAGCCAAGTCAAATAAACTAAAATCTGAGAAGCCTGTCAATGTAAATACTTGATGGTTTTGGGCTTATTTTAGGGCCAATATTACAGGTTTCTTCTTCAATCAGAACATTTTGCTAGTCAGTAAGCGCTTTTTTTGGTGAAATCAAATCAAGGCAGCCAGTTACTGGAATTGCCTTCTGCAATAA
>VFKY01000184.1 GCA_009885275.1 Verrucomicrobiota bacterium
GGGAACTGAGAGAGAATCCCAGCATCCCGTAACTCCGTTTCCACAATTCCTTCCCGGTGGCCGGCTCATAACCGTAAACCCAGTCAGCTCCGTTGCTTACCAGCGTGGATTTTCCATTCATGTCCACCAGCAGCGGGGTGCCGTAGTTTTTCTTGAACTGGACATTGTCATGCATCGCCCCGGTGCGCGGCGTTTTCCAGGCGACCTTGCCGGTCGTCTTGTCGAGGGCCACGACAAACTGCACATCGCTGCCATCGCCATTGAAGATAACGTGGGCGCCCGCAAGGTAGGTCGAGCTGCCCGGACCATTCTCATGCATCAGTTTCAGGTCGGTGTTCTTCCATAAAACTTTGTTCGTCGTGGTATCGACACAGACCGTACCGAAGGTACCGAAGTGTGCATAGAGATGTCCGTCCTCAATCACCGGTGATGGTGAGGCGTAACTGTTCAGCTTGTGGACCCATTGCGGATCGCGCTCAGTCAATACTTCGATGTCCTGCAACACACGTCCGCTTTCACGATCAAGACACACGACATGCAACTTCACTTCATCAAGCAGGGTAAGCGGCTGATCGCTCTTGTTCGCCTTCATGCGCTCGGCCGCGCGCTCCAGCGACGAGGCGATTTCGATGGCCATGGTCAGCCAGATCTGATTCTTCCAGATGACCGGCGAAGACCAGCCGCGCCCGGGAATCTCTGTCTTCCAGATCACGCCTTCCGTTTCGCTCCACTTGAGAGGATAGCCCGCGCCCTGAGCGTGTCCCTGTCCGTCCAATCCTCGCCACTGGGGCCAGTCGGCGGCAAGCAGATCATGATGAACAGGGCAGAGCAGACTTAGAGAAACCAAAGTTATCAGATAACGCATCATTCTCGCAGTGAAGATGGCATCATCATTTCATGCAAATACGTTTTTTAGCGATGTCTGATTGCCCGACTCTGAGAAGTCGCTGCCTTCACTCCACAAAGTGAAGGTCTGCGGATTGCTTCATGATGCTCCCATGCGGTGAAAAAAAATCTTACGCAGATCATATCCCAACCTTTCAATTTGCTTACGCAATAGTTTTATTTCATCCGAAAATATTCTTGACGTTTTTAGGGTAACCCTTTTTTAATATCGTCATGATTATCGGCGCTCCCAAGGAAATCAAAGCGCAGGAAAATCGAATTGGACTCCTTCCGGCACAGGCCCATCAGCTGATTAGGCAAGGCCACCAAATTCTCCTAGAGGCAGGCGCAGGTGCAGGCGCGGGTTTCCCAGATGAACTCTATGCTCAGGAGGGCGTCACCATTCTTCCCAAACATGAGGACGTGTTTTTTCAGTCTGACATGATTGTGAAAGTGAAGGAGCCTCTCCCTGAGGAATACGGTCTTTTACGCGAGGGGCAAATTCTCTTCACCTATCTCCATCTCGCGGCCAACAGAGCACTCACCGATGCCCTGCTTCAATCCAAAGTCACAGGCATTGCCTATGAAACCGTAGAGGTGAATCGCAGGCATCCCTTACTTGAACCCATGAGTGAGATCGCCGGCCGAATGAGTGTGCTGGTAGGAGGATTCTATCTCGGCAAACATTATGGGGGGAAGGGTGTGCTGCTGGGCGGTGTTCCTGGGGTGCTTCCCGGAAAGGTTGTCGTCATTGGTGGTGGTACTGCTGGGGTAAATGCTGCACGCATGGCCATGGGACTTGGGGCCGATATTACTATTTTAGATGTCGATCTGGAGCGGATGCGTTTTCTTGATATCACGCTCCAAACCGCACACACGCTTTTTTCAACAGAAGCTCATATTTTGGACATTTTGCCAGATGCAGATCTGATCATTGGCGCCGTACTCGTTCCCGGTGCGAAAGCTCCCAAGCTTGTCACCCGTGAGATGCTCAAAGCCATGAAGCCTGGCAGTGTGTTTGTAGATATCGCCATTGATCAAGGTGGCTGCAGCGAAACTTCTCGAGCAACAACACATCAAGATCCCATCTATGTTGAAGAGGGTGTGATCCATTACTGTGTAACTAATATGCCCTCAGCGTATGCGCGCACAGCCACAGAGGCGCTGACCAATGTAACCTTTCGCTACATCGAGCTCTTAGCCAATCACGGTGTCATTGGAGCTTTCAAACAAGACACTCAATTGCTAAGCGGCCTAAATACGTATCAAGGCCGATTGACTCATCGAGCAGTGGCGCAAACTCACGAGCTAGAGTTTCTCAATGCCATCGGTCTTCTCTCCTCTGCGGCATGAAAAACCCACATTCGCGATGAAGCAAATGTGGGTTGTTAAAAAGCGACTATGATTAAGAGATCGTAGGTGCGGCGGCCTTGACCTCAGATTGCACATTATCCAGAACTTCACGACGCAAACTCTTGCCCGAGAATCTGGCATACCAGAGCACGAGCGGTGAGGCGATGTAGATGGAGGAGTAGGTGCCTATGATCACACCGATGATGATGGGCAGGGAGAACTCCTGCATGGAAGGACCACCGAACATATAAAGCACCGCCATGGACATGAGCACCGTAAGACTGGTGAGCAACGTACGGCTCAGTGTCATGGAAATGGCTTCATTCATGATGTCACGAATGTTACCCGTACGTGTTTTGATCATCTCACGGATACGATCGAAAACGATGATGGTGTCATTGATCGAATAACCGGCGATGGTTAGCACCGCTCCAATATGAATGACCGACAACTGCTGGCCCATAAGAACTGATATACCAACGGCAATGATACAGTCATGGAGCAGGGCAATGATAGCCGCCACTGCGAAGGAGAACTCGTAAAAAATCACGAGATAAATAAAGATACACAACATGGCCACGACGTAGGCAATACTGGAACGCACCGCGAGTTCTTTGCCGATGATCGAACCGACGCGATCGGTCGAACCACCTGTGAGTTTTCCGGCCAGCTTGCCTTCGAGCACGCTTTTCACTTTCGTGCCATCCTCGTATTCACTCCGCACGGTCATCAGCTTGCCAGCGTTGTTGCTGCTTTCCTGAACGTAAGCACCATTGATGTTGCCTTCCTTGAGTGCCTTCTCGATTTCCTCAGTGGTAACCGTTTCATTAGCGGTAACCTGGAAGCGGGTGATCGCTCCACCCCGGAAATCAATGCCGATACCATCTTTGCCTTTCACCACAAAAGTGACAAGTGAGAGCACGGTAAGAAACACGGAAGTATAGATGAAAGGCTTGGCCTTGCCCATCATGTCGAAAATCCCATCAGGAATGATGTGCGTCACCGTAATTCTCTTCAGGGTGCCGGAATCAACAAACCAGTTGAAGCATACGCGGGTGACAATGAGAGCACCAAAGAGAGTGCCGATAATACCAACGGTTAGTGTGATGGCGAAGCCTTTGACCAAGCCGCTTGCGAGATAGAATAGAATCACCGCGGAAATGAGGGTGGTGATGTTCGCATCAAAGATGGCTGAGAACGCCTTCTCAAAAGCTGCTTCCAATGCCGAGGCGAGAGTCTTGCCCGCCTTCATTTCCTCGCGAAGTCGTTCGTAGATAAGCACGTTCGCGTCGACCGCCATCCCGACGGTGAGCACGATACCCGCAATACCGGGCATGGTCAGAGTGAAGCCAAAGATGGCCATAGCCCCGAAGACCATAAGAATATTCACCACCAAACCGATCAACGCGATGAGTCCCGCGAGGCGATAATAGAGAGCCATGAAGACCGCCACGATGATCGAAGCGATAACTCCTGTGAGCATGCCCTGCTTGACCGTTTCTTCACCGAAGGAAGCAGAAACACTCGTTTCCCCAATGATTTTCATGGGGTTTTTCAATGGGTTTTCCAATGCTGTCGCAAGCCCCCGTGCATCTTCTTCACTAAACTTACCAGTGATTTCAGCGCGGCCACCGAGAATGGGCTCATTCAAGTTGGGGGCCGAGATTACTTCGCCATCCACCACGACCGCCAATTGTTCGCCGGTGTGGGCAGTGGTTAGTTTTCCAAAGAGATCACCACCCTCACTATTAAAGTTCAGAGAAATCGCCCAGCCTTTGAGCGGATCGGGATAAGCGAAAGCCTGAGTGACATACTTGCCATCCAAGTCTGCGCGGCTTTTAACCAAATAACTAGTGGGATACTTTGCATCGCTCTTGTGCTCTTTACCGGGCATTTCAACATAACCAATAGAGGTGCCTCCGTTCGCTCTGATCTGCGCCAATTCTCCTGCACTGTTGGGATGCACAAGGCGAAACTCCAAATGGGCAACCTGCTGAATCTTAAGACGCACATTGTCCACTTCCTCAGGCGTCACACCTGGCATCTGGATCATGATGCGATTATCGCCCTGCGGAGCCATCTGGAGATCCACTCCTCCCTTAGGATCGAGACGTTTTTGCAGAATGCCAATCGCCAACTGCACATCACCACTGGTAATCTTTTCAGGATTGCCTTTGTCATCAAGACTTTCACTCAACTGCACCGTGAACTCACTGCCGCCACCGAGGTCAATGCCCCTCTTAATCCCAAGATTGAGAGCCCAGAGACAAAATCCCGTCATGACTAAAGTAAGAACGGTGCCCACCAGCTTCTTGGTGCGATGCACTGTCGTGCCCATGTAGTAGAAAAACAAAAAGAGCAGGATTGCTCCCAATAGAAAGGTAATTTCGGCTGATTTATGCATGATGTTTCAAAATGAATACTTAAACTGTATGAGAATAGGAGGGCAGAGATGAAATATTATTTGATCACCTCGAGCTTTTCTGCGGCATCTGATTTGTTGGCTTTACCGGACTTGGCGGAAACGGCACTGCGATCGAACTCGATCTTACCTTCCGCCATGCGAACGATTACAGTCTTCTCTTTAAGGGAAGTAATCACGCCATGGGCGCCGCCAATCGTGACAACTTCGTCGCCTGCAGCCAGGCTCTTCTGCAAAATTTCCTGTTCCTTTTGCTTTTTGCGCTGTGGACGGATGAGTACGAAATACATCATCACCATCATGAGTCCCACCATGATCATGGGTTGATAATTACCAGCAGGTGAAGAGGCCGCAGGCGCTTGAGCAAGAAGGGTGATGGCTGATGCCGTTAGTGAAACAAAAATCATGGATCCGTTGGGGTTTTATATTTAGCGATGAACTCAGTCCGAAACTCACAGAAGTAACCTCCCTCAATGGCGTTTCGGGCGCGAGCCATGAGCGACAGGTAGAAATGCAGATTGTGGAGGGAAATCAACCGTAATCCCAGTATTTCCCCCGCCTTTATCAAATGACGGATGTAAGCGCGACTGAACCCGCGACAGAGCGGATGAGTGTCTTCAGCGATCGGTCGGAAGTCCCGAGCATATCCATTATTCTTCAAATTCAGCGTGCCTTCATCCGTAAAAGCCGTGCTGTGACGCGCCAGTCGGGTCGGTAACACACAGTCAAACATGTCAATGCCACGCGCAATCATCTCCAGAAGCTGTGGGGGGGTGCCGAGCCCCATGGCATAGCGCGGCTTGTCATGAGGCAGATATGGCACGGCCGATTCCACCGCCGCCATCATCTCGGGCTCCGGTTCACCCACGCTGACTCCGCCGACGGCGTATCCGCTGAATCCCATGGCCACAAGCTCCCGAGCGCTCTTTGCTCGAAGTTCCGGATAGCTCGAGCCTTGAACAATACCGAAGTGCAATTGTGGCTGGCCATTCGTCTGCGGCTGATGCTTATCAATCCACTCCCGACAGCGTCGCGCCCATCGCAATGTGAGATCGAGACTCTTCGATGCATAATCTTGATCGCAGGGATGCGGCGGACATTCATCAAACAACATCGCGATATCTGATCCCAAAATTGCTTGAATCTCCATGGCGCTTTCCGGCCCGAGAATCATCGGTGATCCATCGACATGATTTTGAAAATGGACGCCGTCCTCTTTGATCTTGCGCAGCTTTCCGAGAGAGAAAACTTGATAGCCCCCAGAGTCCGTGAGGATGGGATGCGGCCAATTCGCAAACGCATGCAAGCCACCGGCTTCACGCATCACCTCCATACCGGGGCGCACCGCGAGATGATAAGTATTTCCAAGGATGATCTGCGCACCGAGCGATCGCAATTCATCGGGATGCACGGCTTTAACTGAACCCTGCGTGCCAACCGGCATGAAAACCGGCGTCTCAATCGCCCCATGCGGCGTCACCAATCGCCCGCGACGAGCGAGAGATTGAGAGTCGGTGTTGAGCAGGGTAAACATGCGGGCGCATAGACTGGCAAGATGGAAGCCATGCGCAATGGCTATCTGAGAAGCGCTGACCCGCA
>VFKY01000197.1 GCA_009885275.1 Verrucomicrobiota bacterium
AACGGCGAAAAACTCGCGACCGCTTATGTCGCCAGTGTCTTTGAAAAGATCGGTCTGATCCCCGGCGGCGATAAGGACACCTGGTTCGAAAATTTTGACTTCACCGCAGGCGTGGCACTCGCCGACGGCAATCGCTTTACGGTTGAAGGGTTAACACCGATGGCAGATTTCAAAGCCGATGCCGACTGGCGCCCGCTCTCGTTTTCACAAACAGGAGAAGTTCCCGCGGCAGACATTGTCTTCGCCGGCTATGGCATTGAAACGCCTGATGCGGCGATGGGAACGGATGGTAAAAAGCTGGAACCCTACAGTAGCTACGCGCATCTCGAAGTGAAAGACAAGTGGGTGCTGGTGCTGCGTTACCTGCCGGAGAACATCCCGCAAGAACGTCGCAACGAGCTCACGCGTTATTCTGGCCTGCGTTACAAGGCACTCACGGCGAGACAAAAAGGGGCGCGCGGCATCATCGTCGCGAGCGGTCCGAATAGCAAAGTAGTGGAGCAACTTGCACCCCTTACTTTTGATGCCTCCATGGCGTCTTCTGGTATCTCCGCCATCAGTGTCACCGATGCCGTAGCGAACAAGCTTCTCTCCACCTCCGGCAAAACGTTGAAGGAGTTGCAGGACAAACTCGACGGGGGCGACCTCATGGGCGGCATCGATTGCAAGGGGTTGAAGCTCGCGACAAACATCGCCATCACTCAGGAGAGAAAAACCGGTCGCAATGTTCTGGGCATGCTCTGCAAAGGTGCAGAACCTGATCCTCATACTCCACCACTCATCGTCTGTGCTCACGTCGATCACCTCGGCGCCAGTGGTGGCTCCAATTCGCGGGCCAAGGGTGCGGACTTAAAACGGGTCCATCACGGCGCCGACGACAATGCTTCGGGCACCGCCGGAGTTCTGGAAATCGCCCAGTGGCTCACTGACTTGAAGAAGCAGGGCAAGCTGGATCTGAAACGCGATATTATCTTTGCGGCATGGTCAGGAGAAGAACTTGGCCTGCTTGGCTCCAGTCGTTTTGTCGAAGAACTCGCCAAGATGATCAAGGGCGATGCCAATGCCAAGCTCACCGGCATGATTGCGGCATGCTTGAATATGGACATGATCGGACGCTTTGACAAAAATCTTGTCCTCCAAGGTGTGGGCAGTAGCAGCGTCTGGGCGAAGGAAATTGAAAAACGAAATGCACCCATCGGGCTAGCCATCGCGACCCAGGCTGACGCTCATCTTGCCACTGATTCCACGTCGTTTTATACACGCGGCATTCCCACCTTGAATGCCTTCACCGGCGCTCATGAAGATTATCACATGCCCAGCGACACAGCGGAAAAGGTCAACTACGAGAAGGCCGCGCAGATTGCGAAGTTCATGGGACTCGTCGCCCGCTCACTGGCGACGACTCATGAGGTGCCGGACTATATCGCGATGGAAGCTCCGAAGAATCAGGGCACTCGCAGTGGCATGCGTGTTTATCTCGGCACCATCCCTGACTATGCGCAGGGCGATATCAAAGGCGTCAAACTCAGCGGCGTCTCGCCGATTGGTCCCGCGGCTAAAGCTGGGGTGCAGTCCGGTGATGTTATCATCAAACTCGGTGGCAAAGACATCCAGAACATTTATGACTACACCTTTGTCATGGGCGAGATTAAGATCGCCGTGGAAACCAACATTACCGTGCTCCGCAATGGTAAACCTGTGGAGATGAAGATCACCCCCGGATCGCGGGATTGAAGCCTGAATTCACTATACAGAATGGAGCGCGGGCATCTTGCCCGTGAGTTGTGCTAAGTGTAATAAACGGGCAGGATGTCCGCGCTCCCTTATTCAATCTCGGAATTATATCGCAAATGAAATGCCATTCATGATCGCCGCCGTTTCCACTTTTAATAGCCTGCCGCACATCGAAAAGATCCTTCTGGGAATCGCGGTCGAAAATTGGGTGCGCTACTTTCTCGTGGCTGGGATTGCTTGGCTCCTCGGGTATGTCTTGTTTAAGAAACAGTGGCAATCGCGCAAGATCGTTCCGCACTATCCTG
>VFKY01000339.1 GCA_009885275.1 Verrucomicrobiota bacterium
ATGAAGAACCAACTCCACCAGGGCAATGATTTCGGTAAAACGATGGAACCCACGAAAGCGAACGCCAGCATGGGAGTGAAATTGGGCAACCCAGTGAGAATTTGATGCTGAGTCAAAACACGTAAGACAAGCAGCCCCATCATGAGCACAAGTGGAAACCAAATACTGGAGAACGGACTGGGTGAGCGGCTTTCGGACATGTCCCCATGAAACGACAGAATCAGGATCGAACAAGGGTAATTTTTGTCTAATAAAGACCTAGACAAACAATGCTCTTGAAGCTAACGAGTGCGTCTATCATACAGTTAGACAACTAATAACCTCCCTGCTTTCGCCATCATGTTTTATCGGTTTAATATCAGTTTCGTTTCGCTTATTATCGCGATCTCACTTGCGACAAACTCTGCTCAGGGAGCTGTTTCGTATTTGCTGATTCAGGGGGAGTTTGATGGTGCAAGTGCTGGATTAGAAACTTATAAATGGAAAGTAGATTACAATCCCTCCACTCTATTGATCACGACTCAAGACTTGCTTCTTGCAGTGGCGGGTCCAAGCACTTTTGCAGCCACTTATTTGTACAGCGGCACTTATGTGGACAGTCTAGCCATCAATGGCACGACCATCACTGAAATACTTGGAGGACCAAACAGCGGAACATCATGGTTTAACATGGTCTCAGGAGGAAGCTTCGATACCACTTGGTCTGCACCACTATCTGGTATTTATCCTGCAAACATTTGGACACAGTCACATGGGATTAGCGAGCGGGATCTAGCAAACAATAGTTTTGACGCTTTTGTTTACGGAGAGTTCGATAACACTTACTATCCCACGGTTACTGTAAATGGAATCCAACCAACCATCGCTGACTTTACGGGTACCGAGACACTTGTCTCCTCAGCAGGTGGTGTCAGCATTTACTCCATTGCCGCTGCCCCAGAACCCAGTCGCAGTATTTTACTTTTGCTTGCCGGCATTGCTTTGGTGACGCGTCGTCGCAGGACTTTTCCCTCCTCTTGTTAAGATGAAAATAAGACTATCGCCACTCTCACCGCGTGGCTATACGCTGCTTGAGCTACTGGTTGTCATCACGATCATCGCCATCCTTGCGGTTTTGGTGACCGGTGGGTGGAAAATGTTTCGTCAGGCAGCAACAAGCGCAGCCTGCACCAGCAATCTGCGGCAACTGAGCGCTGCGGTTACTCTATATGCTGGAGACCACAGCGGCTGTTTTCCTCCTTATATAGAATATGGTAAGAATGGGCAACGAAAATGGTATTTCGGCAATGAAACCACCCCACCCGGGACCGCTGAGGGCAAGCGCGATCTCGATCGTCAAGCCGGCCCACTCTACCCCTATATCGAAGCCGTGGGCAAAATTGAAGTCTGCAAGGGATTCAATTATTCCAATGCGCTCTGGAAGGAAAAATTCAAAGGAGCAAGCTACGGTTATGGCTATAATTGGTGGTTGGGAGGGCGAAGTGGCGGAATGCCCATGAATATGGCTCAACTTAGAAGCGCCTCAGGCATCATGCTTTTTGGCGATTGCGGTCAAATCAACACCTTTCAAAAACCGGCAAGCCCCAAGAAACCGATGATCGAGGAGTTTTACATCATCGACGATAAGGAACGTACCGTCCACTTCCGCCACAATGGCCGGGCCAACATTCTATTTGTCGATGGTCATGTGGAGTCCTTCAAGCCCTATCCCGGCACCGTCGATACCAGGCTTAAAGGTGAGATTGTAGGTCGCATCACTAGACGCGGAAGCATGGAATATATCAAGTAAGGGTATTTACCTTACGTTAATCACTGGACTCGCAAGCACCGCTAGCACATAAGCTTTGACCGCTTCCGCTTCACTGACAGAAAGATTGGTCTCCTCGGCCATCTCCGGAAGAATGTCCTGCACCCATTTTTCACGGCTGTATTTAGTCACCGGTTCCACCGAGTGACACTTGGCGCAGCGGGTCACGTAGATATCACGCCCCTGCGATATCTCTGCGGTATTTTTGTTAACCATTGAACTGATCATTGCCACCGGAGGTGCCGCCTCTTCCAGTGTTATACAAGACGCGCCCGCCAATGCTGCGAACAACAACAACATGCGGGCGAGTCCTGATTTACTGCTCATTTTTAGACAAGCTCCTAAGAGCGGTTCTCCTTAAAAATTAATGCCTGCAATCACACGCAACTGAGACTCAGCCTCGCCATCCACATCGGTTACTTGAAATAGCCCAGCGATGGTGGTGAAGAAGTTGCCCTTACGGAAGGATATGTTAGGGCCGGCATAAAAGATGTGATCACCCGCATCTGACCACTCGGCAAACTCGATCTCATGCACTGCTTCCACGCCTATAAAGAAGTTGGGATTGATCTGATAGCTTGCACCAAAGGTGTTTTTCCATTCGGCTTTTGATTCATCAAGGCTACCCAAGCTTTCCCCCTCCCACACGGCTTCGAGGACGGCATTGTAAACCAAAACCAAAGGTCCGATGTTTTTCTGAAGAAGCAATTTACCTTCCAGTTGTACTTTTTCATCGCCCACCAAAACCTCACCATAGAGGGCACTGCCAAATGCGGACTTATTGGGATCAGTCAGTTGGTATATGAGATCAACACCACTGGATTTGTAATCCGTCTCGCTTTCACCACCGTCGACATTCTCATAACGCCAATCTGCGAGATAGATGCCAAGTTGAAGCCTGTCGGTGATGCCATATTCAAGCTCATGTCGAAAATCAAAACGATCTTTGTTGTCATAATGCTTCCAAGTCATCCACTGCTCATACTCCCATGTTCCTACAGGCGAGGTCGTGGTTTCATAGGTGTAGGTAAAGCGACGATCGGCAGCGTTGCTTTGAGTAACAGATAAGGCCGTCGTCAACAAACAGACAGCAATCATACGCATTAAGCTGATTTTCATAGATATAGGAATTTTCTCGTTTGTTTGAATTGATACATTGAACTGATTTCTCACTTAGAATAAGTCAGGCTCAGGTATCTAGTGCGACTGCGTCTCAACATCAAGTAAATATTTAATCTTTTTATCTTCTCTAATTTTTTATCCTCCGTAACAGATGCTTAACGTCCGTCGTTACTTGATCAGCCATTCCGTTTCGCTGTATTTTTATCTCTGCCTCTAGCCACTTTTGAACCTCTTTGAATAAATATTTTATCCAACCAAGCTGCTAACTTCATGAACGACGGGGCATCCACATCAAATCCTGAGACCATCATTATTGGCGCGGGCCTTTCCGGTCTAGCTTGCGCCATCCACCTCAAAAAAGCTCAGGTGCCTTTCATCATTCTTGAAGCAGCAGAAGCCGTGGGCGGTAGAGTGCGCACGGATGTCGTCGATGGCTTTCGTCTTGATCGCGGTTTCCAAGTTTTACTCACTGCGTATCCAGAAGCAAAGCGCATTCTTAATTACGAAGCCCTTGAACTGAAACCCTTTTTTTCCGGTGC
>VFKY01000243.1 GCA_009885275.1 Verrucomicrobiota bacterium
ACATCGTCAAGCAGCTCAATCTGCTCCGCCCCATCTACAGCAAGACCACCAACTATGGCCACTTCGGCAAAGACGATAAGGATCTGACTTGGGAACGTACCGACAAGGTGGGAGCTTTGCTCAAGGCGGTGAAATAACGCAAAGGTTTAAGTGTTCAGGTTCAAGGTTTCAGAAAATTCACTGAAGCCTTGGCTAGACACTATATGCCGCTCTTATCGAAGATAATATCCCCTCGCATCGCACGCTGATGCTCCACACTGAAACCTTAAACCTGAACACTTAAACCTAACTACCATGCCCGACTACAAAGTAAAAGACATCGCCCTCGCCGACTTCGGTCGCAAAGAACTCGACATCGCGGAACACGAAATGCCAGGTCTCGTGGCTACCCGTGAAAAATACGGCAAAGCCAAACCTCTCGCAGGCGTCCGCATTACCGGCTCTCTCCACATGACCATCCAAACGGGTGTTCTCATTGAAACTTTAAAGGATCTTGGTGCCGATGTGCGCTGGGCTTCCTGCAATATTTTCTCCACCCAGGACCACGCCGCCTCTGCCATCGCGGCTACAGGCACACCCGTGTTTGCTTGGAAGGGTGAATCGCTCGAAGAATATTGGTGGTGCACTTGGAAGGCCATCATCTTCCCCGGCGATAAAGGACCTCAACTCATCGTCGATGACGGTGGCGACGTAACACTGCTTATCCACAAGGGTTATGAAATGGAGAATGGCGACAAGTGGGTCGACAGTCCTTCCGACAACCATGAAGTTAAAGTCATCAAGGATCTCCTCAAGGACATCGCCAAAAACCAGCCCGGCATCTTCCATGAAATCGTCAAGGAGTTGAAAGGCGTCTCTGAAGAGACCACCACGGGCGTGCACCGCCTCTATGAAATGGCCAACGCCGGCAAACTTCTCTTCCCTGCCATCAACGTCAACGACAGCGTCACCAAATCCAAGTTCGATAACCTCTACGGTTGCCGTGAATCCCTTCTCGACGGTATCAAGCGTGCCACAGATGTCATGATCGCTGGTAAGGTTGGCGTAGTGTGCGGCTACGGCGATGTCGGTAAAGGCTGTGCCGCGGCACTCCGTGGCATGGGCGCTCAGGTCATTGTCACTGAAATCGATCCTGTGTGCGCTCTTCAAGCCGCCATGGAAGGATATCGTGTCATGCCGATTGAAGATACACTCGGCACCGGCGACATTTACGTTACCACCACCGGCAACAAGGATATCATCACTGTCGAACACATGGTGAAGATGAAGGATCAGGCCATTGTCTGTAACATCGGTCACTTTGACAATGAAATCCAAGTCGACAAACTGGAGAAACTCGCTGGCGTCAAAAAACTCAATATCAAGGCTCAGGTGGATAAATACACCTTCCCCGCTGGCAACAGTATTTACATGCTCGCCGAAGGCCGTCTTGTGAACCTTGGTTGCGCCACTGGCCACCCCAGTTTCGTGATGAGCAACAGCTTCACCAATCAGACTCTCGCCCAGATCGAACTTTGGCAGACGAAGGACACTCGCCCCATCGGCGTCACTGTTCTTCCGAAGAAGTTGGACGAGGAGGTGGCTCGCCTTCACCTCGCGAAGATCGGTGTGAAGCTCACCATCCTCAGCAAGGATCAGGCTGATTACATCGGCGTACCGGTGGATGGCCCCTACAAGGCTGAGCATTACCGCTACTAAGCCTCACCTCTAGAGCTCCTTCAAAGAGCGACCAGCGATGGTCGCTCTTTTTTGTTCCCCAAGCCGACGTGTTTATCCATGAAAATCCTCAATTGCTTTGTGGATTTTCATGGATAATAGTACCTCATGTTAGATCGCCTGGAAGCCATGAATCGCCTCGAAACAGCGCTGGATGAGAATCCCGTGGCCGCACTTCTGGGGCCGCGTCAGTGCGGCAAGACCACACTGGCGCGCATGTTGATGGATCGGGATGGCGGTCATTGGTTTGATCTCGAAAGCGCAGAGGATCGGGCGGCTCTGGCTCATCCCGAGTTGATCTTGAAAAAGTTGACCGGGCTCGTGGTGATTGATGAAATCCAGCGCCAACCGGAGCTTTTTGCCGCCTTGCGCCCACTGGCGGACAGGCGAAGCAAGCCCGCACGATTTCTCATTCTAGGTTCGGCATCACCAGACCTCGTGAAAGGAGTCTCGGAGAGTCTCGCGGGCCGTATCGGCTTTGTTGATCTCAATGGATTTCATCTTGGCGAGATCGATAAAGCTCATCTGGATGATCTGTGGTTGCGAGGTGGTTTCCCCCGTTCCTTTCTTGCCAGCAGTGATGCCGCAAGCACGCGTTGGCGTTCCGACTTTGTGCGCACTTTTCTGGAGCAGGATCTTCCCCAACTCGGTATCCGCACCGCATCAGAAACTTTACGGCGTTTCTGGACCATGATCGGACACTACCACGGTCAAGTCTGGAATGCGGCGGAGCTGTCCCGTGCCCTCGGCTCATCTGAAGGAACTGCACGCAACTACCTGGATATCCTCTGCGGTACCTATGTCGCCCGCCGCTTGATGCCTTGGCACACCAACTTGGGGAAGCGTGAATTGAAAGCTCCAAAGATATATGTCCGCGACAGCGGCCTGCTGCACAACTTACTGAGCATCAAGACACGTCAGGATATGCTCTCCCATCCCAAAGTCGGGGCCTCGTGGGAAGGCTTTGCTCTTGAACAGGTTTTAGCCCTCTGCGGCACGGAAGACACCTACTACTGGGGCACCCACAATGGCGCAGAACTTGATCTGCTTCTCTTCCGCAACGGCAAATCGTATGGCGTGGAGTTCAAAGTGAACGATGGCCCGCAAATGACCAGATCTTTGCACAGCGCCCTCAACGATCTGAAATTGGAACGCGCATGGATTCTGCATCCGGGAACAAAACGTTACCCCGTGCATGAGAAGGTAGAGGCGCTCCCTCTCCATGAACTAGCCGTTCTGAGGGACGCGATCCTGTGATCGCCGCAACATCCACTTGGCTGTTTGACTCTGGCTTTTGCCACATGACAATAATCCCTTCCATACCATGACTGAGGCTGAGACCAGAGCACAGAAAATTGACCAGCAGCTAAATCGTGCCGGATGGAACGTTGCGGACTGAACCATGGTCGGCACCGAGATGTCCGTCTAAAAATAAGCTGTGATACCCCCCAAGAGGAGTTTGTCCCAATTCTGGAATGAAGTGCTGTTAGGTTCTTGAAATTACCTTCACTCTGAAACACCGCCAACGCACCCATACCATGAAAAATAAAGTATTGATTCTCACGACGCTCAGTCTCCTGACCCTAGTTAGCCCAAGCTTCGCAGGTAAAAAGAAGAACAAAGAGGCAGCTCCTAAACCTGTGGCGAATCCAGTGATGACCAAATATGACAAGGACGTCAACGGCACTCTTGATGACGCCGAGAAAGAAGCCATGCGTGAAGTTTTAGCCAGTGCTACGGCCTTGAAGGCGTATGATAAAAATAGCGATGGCGCTCTGGATGATGCAGAACTCGCTGAAATCTCGAAACCCCCAGCGGTTCCAGCCGAAGCTCCAAAAAAGAAGAAAAAGAAAAACAAGTGATGATGAAACGGGCATGCTGACTTCGCACCACTCCGCTCATTACCCATGTCCTCCAACGAAACCGAAACTCGCAAGCGTTTGATGTTGCTCATGACGCGACATCAGCGACAGATTTTTGGTTACATCTACACGCTCGTGCCGAGCCGTCATGATGCGGAGGATATTTTGCAGGAGACCAGTCTCGTGATCTGCGAGAAATTTGATGACTTTAAAGAAGGCACAGACTTTGGAGCCTGGGCTTGTCAGATCGCCTGGTGGAACGTCCGCCGGGCTCGACAAAAGTTTGCACGCTCAAAAGTAGTCTTCGATGATGAGGTATTGGAGTCGGTCGCGATGACGGCGACCACGATGACCGAGGAGCTCGATCATCGTCACGAAGCGCTTGGGCATTGCCTCAGCAAACTACATCCTCGGGATCGGGATCTTCTGCTCACGCGCTATGAACCGGGCGGTGGGGTAGAAGCAGCAGCGCAGCAGAGCGGTCGCTCACTTGAGGCTGCTTACAAAGCACTCACACGACTGCGCAAACTCTTGCACGACTGTGTCACTCAACAAATGACGATGGAGGCTGAAGCATGAATAATGACGACACCCTCGAATTAACGACACTTTGCGGAGCGCTTGCCGATGGTACCATCACGAGCTCGCAGCAGGCGCGCTTGAATGAAATGCTCAAGGCAAGCGCGGAGGCACGGCAATTTTATATTCATCATGCAGCGCTATCTGTGAGCTTGTATTCCTATGCTGCCGAATTGCAATCAGATGCCCCACGCAGCGAAGTGAAAAAACTGAAGACGTCTTGGTGGATGAGCGCTGCCATTACTGCCGCACTTGCCGTTTCCTTCACATGGTGGATGCAACGAGAAGCACCTGCCACGATCCATGAAACGAAACTCGTAGCCTTAATGACGGGCACGAAAGATTGCGTCTGGTCCGGCATTGACATCGCTCCAGGAACTTCATTGCAAGCAGGTCAGCGTCTTGATCTCTCAAAAGGTATTGCAGAAATTACCTTCGATTCAGGCGCGCAGGTAACGATGGAAGGACCTGCATCGCTGGTGGTGACTTCAGCATGGGACACCGCACTGGAGAGCGGAGCCGTCAAGGCCAGTGTGCCCAAGGAAGCTATCGGTTTTCGCGTATCGCACCCAAGTGTCGAAGTCATTGATCTTGGCACTGAATTTTCCATGATTGCGGATGCGGCGGGTGCAGAAGTCTTTGTATTAAAGGGATCCGTTGAAGCGGTTGCTCATGGCGATGTGAAGCCCATAGTGCTGCTTGAACAGGAGTCGCACCGCTTTGCTGGTGACGGCATCAGTGCAGTGCCTGATCGCGAACGGAAGTTCGCACGATTCGCAAAAATCTTCAAACTTGATCGTGCCGTGGTCAATGGTGATTACGCGCATTGGTCTTTCGATGACAGCAAGGGTTCCGTGTTATTTGCTGAAGCAAAAGATAAGAAAAAAAGTGCCGTTAATGCCAAATTGAATTCGAATGCCACGGCGACACTGACGGAAGGCCGCTGGAGCAAAGGGTTAAGCTTTGATGGCCGGCTTGCCGCGAAAGCAACGGTGCCGGGAATGTCCGCTTCCAGTGCCGCTCGCACGATTGCTTTTTGGGTTCGCGTTCCGGAAGGCGAATCCACCCCCACGGGCAGTAGTTCCATTCTTGGTTGGGGACAACGCAACAACAAGCATGGCACACAGTCGGCGCGTATTGCCTGGAATAAATTTCCTGCTCATGGTCCGTACGGCGCTATTCGCACCGAACTCGGTCGGGCTCTCATCATGGGCCGCACCAACGTGCGCGATAATCGCTGGCATCACGTCGCCGTCGTTCTCGTGCCTGACGCACTCGGCGTGCTGCAAGCAAAGCAATACGTAGATGGACACCTCGATGGAAGTTCGATAAATGATCCCAGACCCCACCACAGCACGGACATCGTGAAGCTTGATGCGATGGACGCACTATGGCTGGGTCGCAGTCCGATTGATCGTCCAAAAGAAGGCTTTTTTATGGGAGCTCTTGACGAGTTATTTATCATCGATCGCGCGATGTCTCCGATAGAGATCGTGCGATTGATGCAGGAAAACCATCCGGACGCCGTCGTTGCCGAAGCTTTGTAATTTCCGAGTTAACTTTCTGCATCACAACATACGCGGCGTAAATGCCAAGGTGCGAGGAGCAGATATTGCTTTCCTGAGCCAGACTCTCGTTGCAGTCAAATTTCAATCCAACTCCAACGATGAAGCAAAACGAATCTGTTACTAAAATCATGTCGCGCAATCTTGTTACCGTGCATCACGGTGACCCCATTTCCAAGGTGCGCCAGATCATCCGTGAACACGGTGTCCATCATGTGCCCGTCGTCAATGGTGACCAGCTTGTGGGGCTTATCAGTTATTCCGACATCTTACGCATCAGCTTCGGCGATGCTTTCAATGCGGATGAGCGCGCCGTAGATGCCACACTCGATAACACCATGACCATCGAGCAAATCATGGCCAGTGATGTGGTCACGCTCACCGAGCAGTCTACCATCCGTGAGGCAGCGGAAGTGCTTGCGCAAGGCAAGTTTCACTCCCTGCCGGTTGTCAGCAGCAAGAAGCTCGTTGGGATGGTTACCTCTTCAGATCTCATACGTTATCTCGTCGAGAAATTCTGAAAGTTGGCATTTATTTAAGTTAAAATAGCTTCTCCTAATTTAATGCTGGAATCTTAACTTCCACGTGCATCGTGCTGAGATTTTGATAAATTTTTTCAAGTCTCAGCACAGGCCACCAACGATAGAGGTATATCTCCAAAGGTCGCCACATCGCTACCCAACCGATAATCGTCAATCCTTCTCGGACCATTCCGTGCCACGTGTCCTGTGTAGCCGGCAATGACTGTGCTATCACTTCACAACAGGCAAGAAAGGTGATCCCTGTGATCAAAGCCATACGGCCCTCCTTCATCAATTTCTTAAACTCACGCCGCGTCATATCGGCCCTATACTCGAAGTAATGCCGCATTGATTCTGCAATCATCGCCTGCGGATTTCTCACGCCATCCGGTGCCTTACCCAAATGCACTAAAAGTTTTAGCGCTGCGTGGCTCGGGTATTCCTGTGCCCAACTCAGGATGAACTGCTCTGCATCATGGTCAAGATCGCGCTCATGAAAAGGCGATGGATCCATTGAATTAAAGAGCTGCTGAATCTCCGCTACCTTTACCTCGATCATGTAGGGTGGCGTTGCCGTAATGCTGGCTGGTGAACTCATGATTATACTGTACACCGACAGAACACATCTACGCCAGCCCATCCTTTTTATGAATGAACGATACTCGTTTTTGATGTGGGTCGAGCTAATTCTAATTAGCGATCATGTTGAGATGAAAGACCTCTGCTAACCACTCATGAACACTCATGTAATTATTCTGTAATGCGCCATTTTTTTGAGAAATGATGCGCGAGTCGTAATTTTTGCGCAACGCGTACGGAGATGACAAAGGGATACAGCGGCGGTTCGCCGAGGCTGTGGGATATCTCATTGAGGACGGTGGACAGACACATCCAGCGTTGCAGCCAAGCGAGGAATTCACCGTCGCTCACACCGGATTGCTCCAGCATGGAGGGCAAGGTCCCCGCTTCACCGGGTAACATGACGAGAGCGAGGGCGAGATGTTGCACCTGAATGCCAAGACTCTCGCAGGTCTCTAAGCCATCAATGATTTGTAAGTAATGCGCCCATGTCTCCGCCCAATCCTCCCATGGATGCGATGCCGCATAGCCAGTGATAAAACTCTGTTCCCAGCCAACGGGGGCACCGCGCGCATAATAGGTGCTGAGTGCTCCGGCGTAATCAATCCATTCATCGCCAAAGCGTTCACGAAAAGCCAGACGCTGCGGATCATCCCAAGCTAAGTTCGACAAATAACGCCGCCAGAGATAGTGCGCGCTTTCATGCCGGAAGTGACCGAGTAATGTGCGACTGCTTTCGCCGAGTTGCTGGCGATTGATTTGACGGTACGTGTCGTCGGCTTCCTCCAGATTCACTGTGATCACCCCGTTCAAATGGCCCGTGGTCACTGCGGGATTTGATACCGTGCTGATAATATCAAAAGCCAGCCCCGCCTCTGGACTCTCAGCTTTCGAGGGCAACTTCATTCCAAGGCGGAGCAGTGTGTAGATGAGCTGGCGCTTTGCTATTTCCATTCTGCCCCATAGCATCAAATTTCGCTCCACATGCAGTTCAGGAATTGTACGATTCATTCGGCAAGCCACACACAGCACCTCAGGAGAACTCTTGGGTAACAGCCAGTTGCACACACCATATCTAACGCCGTTGTCGCAACGCTTCACTCCTCGGTCGGGCCGTAGGGTCACCATCGTTTCGCTTTGCGGATCATACCCCACTACCTGACCACACTTCAGGCATTTTGAACTGCCGAAGAAAAGCACGTTACCGCAGTCACAAGTGAATCGTTGCATGGAAAAGAAAGACAGCTCCTGAATTGGAGCGGCAGTTTCATAGTCGCTTTTCGCTCCCTTGTCATGCAAGCATTACTGCGCACCCGAGCACACCACTCTTAATCTAAAGGGTGCGAGTTTAAACTCTACGGGCGTGGAGGCTCCCAATTCGCCATCAAGTTGGAACGGCACGGGCACGGACGAAGACACACGTAAGGAGGGCACTTGAAGATAATCGACATCACCGCACTCGGTATAATCATTTGTGGCAATGGCCTGGAGCAATTGCATCACCTCTAGTGGGCCACGTCCGTGGAAGATGAGCACATCGAGCAGGCCATCAGTGTTGGAAGCATCCCGAAACACAGGCACGGGACCGCCGTAATGCTTACCATTTCCGATGAGTACGATGGGACCATACATGGGTGGACGATTCTCAATCTCTACTGAGAGCATGATGGCTTCTTGCGTCAGCACTTGTGCCGCACTGATGGCATAACTGAGTGGGCCATAGCGCTTCTTCATTTCCCATGTCGTTTGTTGGACAATTTCAGCATCAAAACCTACGCCAGCGAGTTGCGCAAAAAAATAATCATTCGCCTGCCACAAATCAATCACACAGGAATTTCCTGAATGGATAATTTCCCAGTTGGCTTCGAGTTGTCGTGCCGGCAATCCCATTTCACAAGCCATTACATTCATGGTGCCGACAGGAAGAATGCCGAGAATCGCATAAGAGGATTCATGGGGATTTTCCAGACGGTATTGCGCCAGACCATTGATCACTTCATTGACTGTGCCATCACCACCGGCAGCCACGATGATCGGGTGTCTTTCCGCTGCGAGTTTTTGAGCAATCAGTTTGGCGCTACCAATACCATCAGTCAGATGCAGCACAGGCACCGGACTAAGATTCTTGATACGTTCGATTTCAGCAATCGCACGGGTGCTATTGGCGGCGGGATTGGCAATGATGGGGATGGCCATTAGAAGATGCTAGACAATACAAGGACGCAAAGAGGCGAATCCCCGTAACAAGTCCAGAAAGAATGACATTAAGATTTCACTGACAAAATAGACACTTACGGCCGACGGGACTGTCGCGTTGACACTCACAGCATGAAGCCGCTATGTTTGATCACGGTATGAAGTTTAAAAATAATCACTCCTCCACGCTCTTGATGATCGTGGGTGCGTTTTTGATTTTTCAGCAAACTGACCGTGCTCAAGCTCAAATCACCACGCGCAGTGACAACATCGGCAAGCTGCTGAATCAATGGCAGACCGAAGGCACCGCGGCCGGCTTAGGTGCATTGATGTATGAGAATCGTGATGGTGGGCATTCGATGCTCGACGTTAAAGTCTATCCGCAGCTTCAATTACTCAATCCCACTGTTGAGGAAAAAGCATCGAAGCATGACATCGGCCCTGCAAGTCTTGTGCGACAATTTCCTGTCTTTGGTAACTGTTCGATGGCGGCCCCAGCAGACAAGGGGGGCAGCTTACCCCGTATGTATTTGCTGGCACAGTCTGGCTTTGATTTTCTGAACAATCAGTATCTCCACAACAATCTATACTTTTATCCCGAGCATCAAGATTACGATTCTGGATACAACGGCCAGCCGGGGTGGGGTGATCTCTACCCTGCAAACAGTCCTTATATGGTCATCTCTCAAGGTTCGTCTTTTACCGACCAACCTTTTCTCCAAGCGTTTCTCGCCACGACCGCTGCTTTTACACCAGAGACGCAAGCGCTGCTTATTAAGAGTCACGCCTTGGCACCCACGTTGCAGAGCATTTTTAGAAAAAGCAATCGCATGGTCAAATCCGATGAGGATTACCTCAATGGGAAAGCGCATCCGCCCGTATTTGATGGGGCCCAGATTGATGAAGAAAAAATGGTGCTGCTTGCTCATGGGATGACTCGAGCCACGTTGCCACCGGTGGTCATTTTGAATATTCTTAAAGAGGACAGCATGACGGCCGATAAGCATTTTTTTGAGGCTTCAAACATCAAAGATGAAAAGCTCGGAACAAGTCTGGGTGCTATCGCGAGGGTATTTCGCGGCACCACACAACAACGTCATTATACGTTGAGCGCAAAAAAGTCAGCAGACTTCATGCAACGCCCCTTAACCATCAAGTGGGTATTGCTGCAAGGTGACCCCAATCTTGTAAAAATAGAACCTTCAAACGATGGAATGGAATCCAATATCACCGTTTCCTGGCATCCAGAGATTCGTGCAGACACAGGCATAACTTCTCATCGTGTTGACATCGGTGTCTTTGCAAACAACGGCACGGGGTGGTCTGCCCCCGGGTTGTTTTCCATTTATATGCTGCCCAACGAGGCGCGCTTTTATGATGCGGAGGGGCGACTTGAGGAAATCTATTATGAAGCAGGAACCCCTGACCTAGGGCTACCAGCAAACACCGATTTACGCTGGCTAACGCTGGGGAGGCGACTCTCATCACAAGCCCCATCTCTCGCCATCCAATTATTCAAACAAAAGCTCACCGAAGACTCCATGGAGCGACTCATCGCTCTAGCGGATGATCTGGCCCATGATCAGGACACATGGCGCACCTTGAGTCGTGCCCCTGATAAGAAGCCACTGGCTGATGAAGTGCTTCTCAAAATCCAAGGGCAATTGCAATCCAGACTTACCATGCCGCTTAAGGGCAGTCCGAAGACACTCGCCCAAAGTGTGGCTGATGCATTCTCAGCCCTGGCTGATAACACTGACTTGTATCTTGTTCATCATGACGCCTTGATGGAGTTGGCGGCCAATTCAGCAAAGATATCAGCCTCCGCCGATTTAGCTCGGGGACGGAAACGTCTTTTAGATTTAAAAATCTATACAGAGAACGCCGATCATAAAAGCGCTCTAACACATGATGCCGCCATGCTCACTGCGGGAGAGCGCTATCAGCTTCGTCAATTCCACTTCACTCTGTTAAGTCAGGTATTATTCCCCGAGTTTTTAGAGCGCTCAACGAACCCTGCTTTTGTTGATGTAAGACTGACCACGCCCAAAGTCTGGCGTGATTTATATCGCTATGACAACGCGGGGAAATGCAGTGGCTGGTCTCGTTACACCAATGGTCGCACCTATGAATTTGATATTGAAGGCCATCTGCTTCCTGATGGACAGGGAGGACGCTCGGTAGAGGTTTCTTACGTTGTGGATGCCGCTAGTGGCAGACTTATTTTTTTACCAAAGTAGCTTGTTGTTTCTCACCTTTTTTCTTGCGTCCCTGACATAAATTGTCTGTAATCACCGTCC
>VFKY01000088.1 GCA_009885275.1 Verrucomicrobiota bacterium
GGCCCTCTAATTTCATTTTTCCATGCCATCGCTTACTGTCCTAGACGCTTACACTTGCAACCCCGGCGACCTCTCCTGGAGTGCTCTCGATGCGATTGCTTCCTGCACTTATCATGATCGCTCAGCCGCAAGCGACATCATTGAACGCGCCAAGGATTGTGAGTTTGTCTTGACCAACAAAACGGTGCTCAATGCCGCAACGCTTCACGCTCTTCCCAATCTCAAATACATCGGCGTATTGGCAACAGGATATAATGTGGTGGACATCGTGACGGCAAATGAACTTGGCATCGTCGTCAGCAATGTCCCCGGCTACAGCACTCCATCGGTAGCACAGACTGTATTTGCACTATTACTGGAACTTACTCATCGTGTTGGACATCATGCGCAAACGGTTCGCGAAGGTCGCTGGGCCAAGTCGGTGGACTTCAGTTATTGGGACGGGACGTTGTTAGAACTGAGTGGGCGCACTCTCGGCATTTACGGTTACGGAACCATTGGTGAAGCCGTCGCAAAGATCGCACTAGCCATGGAGATGCGCGTCATTGCCTATCGTCGCAACTGGAAGGAGCAACCGCTCGCCGGTGTGGAATGTGCGACCAGTGAAAGCATTTTCAGCGAGTCTGATGTGTTGACGCTTCATTGCCCTCTCACGGAGAGCACCAAAAACCTCATCAATACCGCAAGCATCGCCATGATGAAGCCCAGCGCTTTTCTCATCAACACCGCACGCGGTCCCCTCGTTCATGAGGCCGAACTCACGAGCGCTTTAAACGATGGAAGACTCGCTGGTGCTGGACTCGATGTCCTCTCATCTGAGCCACCGAGCGCTGACAATCCACTGCAAACAGCAAAGAACTGCTTCATCACACCGCATATTGCCTGGGCCTCAAAGGAAGCCCGCACAAGACTCATGGCAATGGCGACAGAAAATGTGAAAGCCTTCATCGCGGGCAAGCCACAAAATGTGGTTGGTTGATGCCAAAAATACTTTCTGTGTAACCGAGCGCAACTCATGACCGTCTCTCGGGTTATGATACACCGTTGCATGAAACCCATTCTCACTATCCTCGTCACTCTTGGTCTCATCCTGACCCTCTACAAAGTCAAAGCGGCAGAGACTTCTGAGCCCCCCCTCAAAAAACTGGAACAACTTTTTAACCGTCTTGATCGCAATGCAGATGGTAAGCTAACCCTCGCGGAACTTCCCAATGATGGATGGATCGAACGGCTTGATGAAAACAAGGACGGTTCTGTTAATCTGGAAGAAGCCGCTAAGAAAATAGCCATCATCCTTCAGAGTCGATCTGCTCCAACGGATATGCCTCCAGCGACATTGGACAAGTCCATCACCGAAGGACCTATCACACTCAAAGCAAGTGACCACGGTGTTGGTCAACTCGTAATGGATGTCCCCCTCACGGATATTGAGGGTCGCGAGTGCAAACTTAGCTCCTTTAAGCAAAGCAAAGCGCTCGTTCTCGCCTACTTCAGCGCGACATGCCCCATCAGTGGAAAGCTGGGGCCTGAATTGGAAAGACTGGAGAAAGAACTGTCCGCAAAGAATGTCACCCTGCTACTGATTGATCCCATTCCCAACGAATCGATTGATGAGATGAAAGCTTTCGTCAGCAAGTATGGAATCAAAGCCCCCATCATTCACGATAAAACCAACGCGATTACTCAAGCCTTGCAGGCTAAGACCACCACAGAAGTCTTTGTCATCGATGCTGCGCGCACCCTGGTGTATCGCGGTGCCATCAGTGATCAGTATGGACTCGGTTATCAACTCGATGCCCCACGTCAATCCTATCTCCGCGATGCCTTGGCGTCACTTCTCAACGGACACCCCATATCAATCAGCGCCACCACGGCGCCAGGCTGTGCTCTCGATATACCAGAATCGAAAACGTCCATCGCTAAATCAGATGCCACCTATCATCATCAGATTAGTCGCATCATTCAAAACAACTGCGTGGAGTGTCATCATAAAGATGGCTTGGCTCCATTTAGTCTAGAGACTTATGCCGATGTCATTGAGCATGCCGGCATGATGAAAAAACAAATCTCTCGCGGTGCGATGCCACCATGGTTTGCGGCACCACAAGCCAATCAACATGGAAGCCTATGGATGAATGATCGTTCTCTTTCTGAAACAGATAAAACCACGCTGCTAACTTGGTTAAACTCCGAACGCCCACTGGGCGATGCCAAAGATGCTCCGTTGCCTATGCAACACTCCAAGGACTGGATCATCGGCAAGCCTGACGTGGTGTTTCAACTTACAAAACCAATCGACATCAAAGCAGAAGGCACCATGCCCTATCAAACCGTCATCGTGCCTACTGGTCTCACCGAAGATCGCTGGATTCAGTCTTATGAAATCACGCCGACCAATCGCGCAGTCGTGCATCATGTCATCGTTAAAATTATCAACAAAGGAGGCAGCGCCACTGAGGACGAAGTGCGTAGTGAACGCGAAGGATTCTGGGCAGCCTATGTTCCGGGAAACAGTTATAGAGTATTGCCTGATGGTTTTGCAAAAAAACTACCGGCTGGAGCTTCCATTCATTTTCAAATTCACTACACACCCAATGGAAAAGTCACACAGGATCAACTCAAGATAGGACTCAAGTTTGCCACCAAAGCACCCCAATATGAAATTCATGTATTAGGTCTGACAAATCCCCGATTGAACATCCCCGCCGGGGCAGCCAATCACGTTGAAACCCATCAACAAAATGTCCCTGCCGACATGACTTTGTCGGGATACATGGCGCATATGCATGTGCGGGGAAAGTCTTTCAAATATGAAGTCACTTACCCTGATGGCCACACAGAAACACTGCTTGATATCCCTCATTATGATTTCAATTGGCAGCTTCAATACACCTTGAACAAACCAAAGATTATCCTCAAGGGAAGCACCGTAAAAACCACTGCGGTATATGATAATAGCGCGAACAATCCCGCCAACCCTGACCCAACGAAGAACGTGCGTTGGGGACAACAAACTTACGATGAAATGATGATCGGCTATGTGGAATATTTTCTTCCACTGAGAGCCGATGTCGCCGCGAATAAATAAATGTGCTGACCCGCGATCAATTATATCGCCGTTATTAAATCATGGAGCGCGAGTATGTCGTAAGACTACTCGCGTTTTTATTCGACAACCAAAATGCACATAAAAAATATGCAACTTTTGGAAAGCGTTTCTGTTAAACACAGCAATCCAATCACTGAGCCATGAAGCCTTTGTTCTACCTCCTCTCTTGCGGCATCATCCTTACTAAGTTCAGTCATGCCGCAGACACGACGCTGACCGATGATCAAACCAATTTTTTCGAGCGCAAGATACGTCCAGTGCTCATTGAAAAGTGTTACGAGTGTCACTCCAGTCAGGCTAAAAAAGTGAAGGGTGGCCTGCTGCTCGACACTAAAGTTGGATCTCTTGAGGGTGGCGATAATGGACCTGCCGTCGTACCGGGAAAACTTGACGAAAGCTTGCTCATCGAAGCCATTCGTTATCAAAACAAGGACACCGAAATGCCACCGAAAGGTAAGTTACCAGATCATGTTATCGCTGATTTTGAAGCCTGGATTAAAATGGGAGCACCCGATCCACGAGGTGGCATGGTGGCAGATGGTGCAAAAGCTGCTGCTGATTGGAAGAAGAAGGAAATAAGCATTGCCGAAGGCAGAAAGTTTTGGGCATTCCAGTCTCCAGTAAAATCTGAGCTACCCACCGTAAAAAATACCGCGTGGCCCAAGTCTGACATTGATCGCTATGTATTGGCGAAGATCGAGGAGAAAGGACTGCAACCCGTATCGGATGCTGGTAAGCTAGATATCCTCAGACGCGTCACCTTTGATCTCACAGGTCTTCCTCCGACTACCGATGCCATTCAGGCTTATATCAAAGACACATCGCCCGAAGCTTTCGCCCGCGTTGTGGATAACCTTCTTGCCTCAGAACGATTCGGTGAATACTGGGGAAGACATTGGCTCGATGTCGCACGCTATGCCGAGTCGAGCGGCAAGGATGTCAATGTCGCATACCCTTTCGCCTGGCGATATCGCGACTGGGTCATTACTGCGATGAATGCTGATATGCCTTATGACGATTTCATTCGTCAACAGATCGCGGGTGATCTCCTGCCCTACAAAGATGTCGTGGATCAAAGCAAAAAAATTGTGGCCACGGGCTTTCTCGCCATTGGATCCAAACCACACAATGAACGCAACCCCAAGCAGTTCGCACTTGAAGTTGCTGACGAACAAATTGACACCTTATCTCAAGCTTTTTTAGGCATCACGATAGCTTGCGCGCGTTGTCATGATCACAAGTTCGATCCTATTCCTCAAAAGGATTATTACGCTCTCGCGGGTATTCTTATGAGCAGTGAAACTCTTTATGGCACGAGTAATTCGGTGCAAAACAATCACCCAGCGGATCTCATCGAACTTGGAAATGAATCAGGCATGCCAGCTGGCTTTGAGGGCATTAGTGCCGCCAAGCGAGCGGATATTTCAGGGCAGATTGCAAAGCTCGAAGACACTCGTGCTGATAAAACTCGTGAAGCCATGGAGGCACGCCGGAGCGGTAAAGAAGCGGATATCTTCAAACTTCTCGTCGTTCGCCAACAAATGGGAGATCTCAAAGGCGAAGCGAATCGTTACGATGTTAAAGGTAATGCCCGCATTCTCGCCATGGGTGTTTACGACCGCCAATACCCCATCAACAGCCCTGTCTATGGTCGCGGTGAAGCAACGCAGGTGGGTGAGACTGTCCCTCGTGGATTAGTGCAGGTATTGTCTAAACAAGAACCTCCAAAAGTGACCAAGGGCAGTGGGCGAATCGAACTCGCGAGCTCGATTGCTTCTGTAGATAATCCTCAAACCGCCCGAGTCATGGTGAATCGTATGTGGCGCTGGCTCTTCGGCCGCGGCATCGTCGGCACCGTCGACAACTTTGGTGCCATGGGAGAAAGACCGACGCATCCCGAGTTGCTTGATCACCTTGCCGTACGTTTCATGGAGACTGGGTGGAATATCAAAATGATGATTCGCGAAATCGTGCTGAGTCGCACCTACCAACTGGCCACTCAACATGCGCCTCAAAACTTTGCCGTTGACCCTGACAACACACTTTTCTGGCGCATGAGCACGCGCAGTGTCGATGCAGAATCGCTCCGTGACGCCATGCTGTCATTGAGTGGCAAGTTAGATCTTTATCCACAAGAAGGATCAGCCGTATGTCGCGCGGGAGAAGGGCGTGAAGGCTTACTCAATTTGTTTAGAGTATCACAGCAACCGAATTACAATCGCTCCGTATACCTACCCATTGTTCGGGATCAGTTGCCTGAGGTTTTGTCCCTCTTTGATTTTGCCAATCCGAGCCTAGTGTCTGGTGATCGTGACAACACCAATGTCCCGTCACAGAGTCTTTACCTTTTGAATAATGCGCAGGTGCAGTCTTTGAGTGATGACTTTGCTCGTCGCGTTTACGATTCAGCCAAAGACAATCCCGGCCGCATCACGAATGCCTACTGGATTGCCTTTGGTCGACCACCCTCCGCTCAAGAGAATCAAGCCACTCGAACCTTCTTCAGTGAATACGCCCAGGATGCGGCCAAAGCCAAAACCGCGAAGGATGGTAAAGATGTCAGCATGTATGCCTGGAGCGCTTTTTGTCAGGCACTGATCGCCTCTGCTGAATTTCGCTATCTCAATTAACTGTTATTATAAAATCAAACGAACCCGATTCATTACCATGAACGCACCATTCGGATTTAACCGTCGCCACTTCCTACAAAGTACCTCAAGCGGATTTGGCTATCTCGCCTTCAGTGCCCTTTCAACTTGGGCAGCAGAGGCAGCGCAATCACCGCTAGCCCCCAAAGCCCCACACTTCGCTCCACGCGCCAAAAGAGTCATCTTTCTCTTCATGCCCGGAGCCCCCTCTCATGTCGATACCTTTGATTACAAACCAAAACTTACGGCGGACACCGGAAAAGATTCCGGTAAGGGACGTGGTGGACCTGCCACTTTATTGGGCTCACCTTGGAAGTTTTCTCAGCACGGAAAAAGTGGACTTTGGATCTCGACACTCTTTCCGGAAGTGGCCAAACAAGCGGATGAACTATGCCTCGTGCGCTCCATGCATACTGACCTGCCTAACCATCCTCAAGCAGTCAGTCAAATGCATACCGGCACGTCACAATTCATTCGGCCCTCCATGGGCGCATGGTCACTTTATGGATTGGGCACCGTAAATGAAAACCTTCCCGGCTTCATCACCATCAATCCTCCGGCTCAAGGCGGTGGCGCAAAAAATTATGGGAGCGCGTTCCTGCCTGCCATCTATCAAGGTACTAAGATAGGAGCCCAGGGACTCCCAGGTGCCTTGGGACGACGCAGTGGTGGCGGTGGCGAACAGACCATCAGCAATATTCAGAATCCTCGTTATCCAACCGAAACAGAGCGCACTCAATTAGATTTCATTCAAACGCTGAATAAAGAAAAGTTACAGCAGGAAGGATTCGACCCCCAAGTGGAAGGCGTCATCCAGAGCAATGAACTCGCCTTTCGTATGCAAAATGTCGTACCTCAGGTCATGGATATGAGCAAGGAAACAGAAGCCACCAAAAAACTCTATGGCATTGGAGATAATGAGACCGATGCGTTTGGTCGCCAGTGTCTCATGGCACGTCGTTTTGCAGAGTCAGGCGTTCGCTTTATTCAAGTCTCCGTGGGCAACTGGGATCATCATCGCAATCTAACCGCAAGCATGGAAAGCAATTGTGGCGCGATAGACAAACCGATTGCCGGCCTGCTAACTGATCTTCGGCAAAAAGGACTGCTTAAGGATACACTCGTCATCTGGGGCGGTGAATTTGGTCGTACACCTCATGCCCAATCCGGCGATGGTCGCGACCATAACAATAAAGGCTTCACCACATGGATGGCAGGCGGTGGCGTTAAAGGCGGTCTCTCTTATGGCTCCACAGATGACTACGGATATGAAGCCGTGGAAAATAAAGTTCACATTCACGACTGGCACGCCACCATTTTCGCCTTGCTCGGACTGGATCATGAGAAGCTTACCTACCGCTATGCGGGACGCGATTTCCGGCTCACCGATGTCAGCGGCACTGTTGTGAAAGAAATCTTTGCGTGACGGCAGATGTGGTAGAGCGCACTTCCGAGTGTGCTGAGGTGAAGTCACACCAGAAAATGTTCAACGCTCCAGCACACTTGGAAGTGCGTCATACGCTTCAATTTAAAAGAACACACTTGAAAACAAGGTTATTGCATGCGTGCATGAATATATTTATTCCATGCAATCAAAAGACATCACCATCAGTGTTCCTTCAATTTTCTGTGGTCTTGACAACCGCAAAACTCTTCACATTCGCAAACGGAACTTGCCTCATTGGAAACAAGATGGAGCCACCTATTTCATCACCTTTCGCCTCACCGATTCCATTCCCCGCACGGTGTTTGACGAGATCGAGCGAGACGCAGTGCACTGGAGTGAGCGAGCCGAACATGAAAAGCGTAAATGCGGCGGCACACTGACTCAAGCTTTCCTTGCTGAGTGGGAAATGTTTCAACGACGTCAACTCGTCAAAATTGAAAACACCTTGGATGCGGGGCAAGGATTGTGCCTGCTGACTGATCCACTTAACCGTAATATCATCGCGGAGACATTGCGTTTTTTTGATGGCGAGCGCTATACATTGCACGCCTTTGTCATCATGCCAAACCATGTCCATCTGTCCGTAACACCTCATACAGGATGGGAGTTGGGCAAATTGTTGCAATCATGGAAAGGATTTACATCACGACAGATCAATCAGCGTCTAAGCAGGCAGGGAACATTCTGGCAACGCGATAACTTTGATCGCATTGTGCGCAACGAAGAACATTTTGTAAGAGTGATACGCTACATCTCGAACAATCCGGCAAAAGCGAATTTGACGATAAACAAGTTTACGTTGTGGTTTGGCGAATGCGTGGAAATAACAGAGACAGGAAACACCTTGAATGAGGGGGCATTGGAGTATGGCAATGATTTGGATGTGTGGTAGAGCGCACTTCCAAGTGTGCTAAGGTGAGGCCGCACCAGAAAATGTTCAACGCTCCAGCACACTTGGAAGTGCGCTCTACATCGCGAAAAAATCAACAATTCTTATGCAGGCAATTTACCAGCTCGCAGCAAGATATCCCCATTCACCTCAAGACCATGGATCTGCTTGCTATAGACGTGATGACCTGAAGAGATCATGCCTTGAGTAACGCCGCCTTTTACGA
>VFKY01000351.1 GCA_009885275.1 Verrucomicrobiota bacterium
CATGCCTATCTACGAGTTTTATTGTCCGAACAATCACACGGTTTATCAGTTTTTCGCGCGCAGTCTGGCGTATCGAGAGAAAACACCTCAATGTCCTGAGAACCCGACTTTTCGGATGGAGAAGCGTCTTTCAAAATTTGCGTTTCTTCGCGGCGTTAAAGAAACCTCTGCCGATGATCCTTTCGCTGACATTGACGACAGCAAGATGGAAGCGCTGATGGCGGAGATGGAGCGCGACATGGTGGGCATGGACGAGGCCAATCCTGATCCGCGGCAACTTGGTCATCTCATGAAGAAAATGACGGATGTCATGGGTGACAAAGCCCCGCCAGAAATGCGCGAAATCATCAAGCGTCTAGAATCTGGCGAGGATCCCGAGAAACTAGAAGAGCAGTTCGGCGGCGCTGAAGGTGATGATGGTGCGGAGCTGTTCTCCCAGGCCGTAAAAAAAATCAGAGCTTCATTGAGAGCCCCGCAACGCGATCCGAAACTTTATGAGATGAGTGAATTTGTGTGAACTTTAATTTTTATAATCGTAATTGTCATCGCCGAGGAGAAGTGCGTAGTATGGACACTGTTTTAATTCACTACAAAATTATGAAATTACCCTCAATTCTTACCCTCATCGTCAGTCTCACCCTGACATCGTTCGTTTCTGCTGACGTCACTATCTCATATCCCAGTAAAGAGATGCCAGTCTTTACTGTCGAAGCTCCGGACGGTTGGGAATTTGAAGCGGGATCCGAAGACGATCCTTATTGCACGCTCACCAAAGATGATACCGTTCTCTATTTCAAGACCGTAGAAGGCACCGAAGAGAAGCTCGACGAAGCCATTGAAGAAACTTATGAATACGTGAAGGAGACTTATCCCAAAGCCGAGTTGCCGACACCGAAGAAAACCAAGATCGATGGTAAGGACGCGCTCGCTGCTGCAGGCAGTGGTAAAGACACAGAAGGTGTCGCTACGCATTTCGGCTTCGCCTGGGTTTTCATTGGTAAAGGCAAGATCGCCGAGATCTGGTTTGAAGTTGCGGATTCCGATGAAAAATTAGCCGATGAAGCAGGCAAAATCCTCAAGTCATTCAAGGCGAAGTAATCTTTGCGATAGCCTCTTAAACCTTTGATCACAGCATCGCTTGATGCTGTGATTTTTTTTGAGAACGGAGCGTGGCCACTCTTGGCTGCAACCATATAATATTTGGCGGCAAAGCCGCGAAGACCAGATGAAGTCGACGAGGCCCGCCCGCGTTCCCCTCTATACTTTACCAAGCCCACTTCGAGCCCAAGCCCCACTGGGAAGCGAGTGCGAGTAGATCTTCGCGGATAGGCCATTCATCAGGGCGGGCATCTTGTCCGAGGTGACGCTCACTTGCTCCCTTGAGCGTCATGCAGCCGGTGTTGTCTCCGATGGCGGCGATCGCTTTAACATCTTCGGGCGAGAAGCGGATGTCGGGCAATGAAGCCAGATCGTCCACCTTGGATTCGATGGTCTTGGCGCCTTCATAGGCTTCTTGAATCAAGGTCGGGACCACACTTTGCACAGGAGCTTGTGAGAGGTCCCAGATGGCGGAAAGTTGCAGCGCGCTGAGTTGATATTTCTCAGCATAGGCACGCACCTTCTCTAATTTCTCACAACCATGTTCCACCCAACCGGCGGGACGATGAGTACGGTGATCGCCATCGCGGAATTTATGACCGGGCTTTACATCGTCATGGAAGATGCCCCCGAAATCGACGACGCGGGCGAGCACTTTGACGTTGTGCTTGATGGCGGCAGGGAGAACCAATTGGCCGGGCCAAGGTTCGAACGGATTGAGAATGAGCATGGCCCAATCGATGTCTTGCCCAAATTTTTCTAAGCAGTTGATGATATCGAGAGTGAAGCCATTGGCGGGACCGGGGGCAATGCCGAGACGATCGGTAAGTCCTGCTGTTTTCAGTGCACGCAAGCCATCCCAAACTATTTCGCTGCTGTAACCGGTGTTATCGGG
>VFKY01000386.1 GCA_009885275.1 Verrucomicrobiota bacterium
GGTGAAGGATTTAAGATTGCGGTTGTTGATACCGAGAATTCGAACATCCGTGGCAAGAGCGCGTTCCAATTCCGGCAGATCATGCACCTCCATGAGCACATCAAGATTGAAGGTGGAGGCGACTTCCAGAAGATGCTCAAGAGTGGATTGATCAAGTGCGGCTACAATCAGCAGAATGGCATCAGCACCGGCAACTGCGGCTTCATAAATTTGCACTTCATGAATGATGAAGTCTTTGCGAAGCACGGGAATACTGACCTCCTGACGGATGGTGGTCATATAGTCGAGGCGACCTTGAAAATATTTCTCATCGGTGAGCACAGAGAGGGCACAGGCTCCTCCTTTTTCATAAGTGCGGGCGATGGTGAGGTAGTCGAAATTGGCTTGTATGACACCAGCCGACGGGGATGCCTTCTTTACCTCAGCAATAAGCCCGAGGCGGGTCTCATCATACCGCAGGGCGTCATAGAGTGAGCGGTGGTCATTGCGAAGGGCTGCCACAGTGCGTAGCTTTTCCAGACGAGGCAGAATACGTTCTACTTCGGTGCGCTTGTGGGCGATGATTTCGTCCAATTTATTCATAGGGAGGCCACTGTAACAAAGATTTTGTGACTTTCGACTTGAAAGAGAGGAAGTTTTCACCAATATGAACATCTCGCAAATTGCGGGTGTAGCTCAGTGGTAGAGCACTTCCTTGCCAAGGAAGATGTCGCGCGTTCGAATCGCGTCACCCGCTCCATCCCTCGTCATTCGACGGGGGATTTTTTATGGAGAGCATCAGGACATGGAACCTGAGCATCATTTTGGACAACGAATGACGTGCCGCCGGAGAGGTCAACTAGGGCTTGCCTGGATTCGTCAAAGGGATTGATGAATTCAGTGTCCTGTAGCCCGCCAAGGAGCTTTATCCAGCTTTAAGGTTCGTGGAATTGACGAAATAGAACGTTCGTGCTATTAACAGACTATGAGGCAAGTGTTTGCGGCACTTTTACTTCTATTTTTTGGCGCCTCCCTTCCGTTCGGGGCGGGTACTATGAGGCTGTGTTTGCTCGAAAATAGGGTTCTTTTTTGCGCCTTCGACGAATGCCCAGCCGCACAGGCATGTTGTGATGACTGTGATGCCGATGGTAGGCAGCACGATGGCACGCCTTGCTGTGTGGAGGTGAAAAAATTGCCTGATTCCAATCTTCCCGCCAAACCTGACCGCGCTCCCTCGTTTTA
>VFKY01000369.1 GCA_009885275.1 Verrucomicrobiota bacterium
ATGAAAAAGCTCATCTTACTTCTTTTGGCTATCTTCATGATTGGGCTTGGTATTGCTGCCTGTGCTACAAGTCGGGCGGGCTATAAATCAGCGCCTTATAAAGTATCGCAAAAAGACGGTGATTACGAAGTGCGTGACTACCCCGCCTTGCAATTAGTGACAACCAGCATGAGCGACGATGACAAGAGTTTCATGCGCCTCTTCAAATATATTTCAGGAGAAAACGAAGCCAAGGAAAAAATTTCAATGACTACCCCAGTCTTTATGGGGGGCAATACAATGAGCTTTGTCATGCCAGACCAAATGAAGGGTGCGCCTCCGAATCCGGGTTCAAGTGATGTGCAGATAAGGAGCCAAGTGGCCCAGAGAGTTTGTGTTTACCGCTTCAATGGAACTCGCTCCACTGAGAAAGAAAAGGAGGCTCTCAAACTATTGCATGAGTGGATGCTTAAAAAGGGGCTCCAGATCGCAGGAGAACCTTTTTTTGCCTATTACGATCCGCCGTGGACACTCGGGCCATGGCGTCGGAATGAAGTGCTCGTGCCTGTGCGGGAGTAGGTGGGACAACTTTTTAGCACTCTCAGTGCAACTTTACCGTTGTGACAAGGTTGAAGTGCTTGTTCCCAAACCTAACTAAACGATGAAAACAAAATACTTTGTTCTGGCCACAGTCATAGCTTCTAGCTGCGGCTTCTCTATTCTGAGTGCTGCTGATACCCCGCCGCCCCCTGCTTCTGAGGGGCGCAAACCCGATGGTCCACCTCAGGGTGGTGATCCCAAGGCTCGGATGGAAGAAGTGTGGAAACGCATGGACACGAATGGTGATGGAAATATCACCAAAGAAGAGTTTGTCTCCAGTGCCAGTAAAGAAGCGGGTGAACGTTTTGCTAAAATGGACACTAACGGTGATGGCTCTATCTCGAAAGCGGAAGCGGAAGAGATGGCTGGAAAAATGCGCGGTATGAAGCGTGATGGTGACGCTCGTCCAGAAGGTGGCGACGGAAATGGAGCTCGTCCTCGCCCCGAAGGTGATCGTCCACGTCCTGACAATGCCAAACCAGAAGGTGATCGCCCACGGCCTGATGATGCCAAACCTGAAGGCTTCCGCCCGCGTCCTGATGGAGCAAACAATCAATCTCCCCCTAATGGAGATAGGCCTGAAGGCTTTCGCCGTCCCGGCGGTGAAGGCGGCCCACCCCCTGGTGGCGCGGGTATGATGGGTGAGATGCTTATGCGCATGGACAAAGATGGGGACGGCTCGGTGAGTAAGGAAGAATACATTGCGAGCAATCAAGAGCGCTTCAATCAAATGGATGAAAACAAGGATGGTAAAATCACCAAAGATGAAGTCGAAGCCATGGCTCGCAAGATGCGTGACATGATGGGCGGCGGACAAGGTGGATTTAAGCGTCCTGAAGGTGGCGGCGAAGGCAACGGTGCTCGTCCTCGTCCTGATGGCGACAAACCAAAACCTAGGGATGACGCCTAGTTTTTTATGAGAGCACCTTGAGAGAGGCGCTACTCAGATTAGAATTTAACAAGGGCGTGAAGCGATCTGTTTCACGCCCTTTTTTATCGCTTCATTAGTCGGCAAAGCGTTCTCATAAGAAGTCGCTGAAACCGTAGAAGTGAAACTCTCACAGGGCTTGCCAGTAGAAGCTTCCTACATCAAGAAACCTCGCAGAGCGGCACAGACTTTGCGTTGAGTTGCTTTTGCTTTCTTGTCTCCCGCGCTTTCTTGCTGGCAATTTTCTTTCGCAACGCGGGCCAGTATTCATCTGCAGCAATGTAACCAATGCAACTTGGTTTGCCGCACAGGCAGGGATGCTCCTCCCATGTCTCAAGATCGAATCCATAATTAAATGACAACTCTTCACCAACTTCAATGTCCCTGAGCGCTACGATCCAGACTTCTTTCTCGTCCCATGTCTGCGCTTCCACATTGGGCTCGCATGAGTGATTAATGAGCCGCGCGGAATTCCATTCGACGTTTCCATCGATGTCCCATTCGTCATTTAGAATGAACATATAAACCTTAGCGCTACCGTCGGTCTTTGCCTTATCGAGTAAATCATTGGATCGCCGTTCACTCTCATCTTTGTCGACCTTCTCTCCTACATATTCGACGATCCATGTATCCTTCGGAATGAATTTCCGGGCATACACACCACGTCCGTGAATGCTGGAGTTGCGGATGAGATACCACTCATTTTCTGGGGGGGCTATATTCTCCATGTGTATTGCTGCGGTGCGCATGGTGTCCTTGTCTTTGGGAGAGTCAACTTGAAAGCAGGACACAGGCCAAAGCATTTACAAACCTCAGTGGAATCAGGACTGAATTGGAGGTCATGGTTCCTACTTTATGACCGTGTCATAAACCAAGATCTTGCCGGCCAATGGTTTTAACACTTCATTTACAGCCTTCACATGAGCGGGATGTTTTTCGTAGATACTGAGGGCTGCCTTGTCTTTAAACCTAACTACTAATCCCATGTCAAAACTGTCGTCGACAATGGGACGATCACTGGGAAGCGGTTCGCCAGCACTGATTGAGACAATGCCGGGAATATCTTTTTGGAAGGTTTTGGTGACCGCGATCATCTGGTCGCGTTGCTTCGTATTGCCGTGGTCCTTTAGCCAGATTAAGACTATATGTTCGACCTCTCCTGTTTTGGGTGCTGTTTGATAACCGAATTGGGCGCAGGAAGTTAATAGTACGCTACCCAATAAAGAAGCTGACATTACCAAGCGTTTAGTCTTATTCATCATACATTTAGCATTTCATTCTCATGCACGCGCTGTCCAGTTTCTTCTTTGTATACTTCTTGTTTTTGTTGCCACTCACAGCGGAGCCATGGCTTGATCCAGCTCCGCCAAAAGTAACCATGTTAAAAGAGCAGCCCACACCTGCGCCACAGTCATTTGATCGGCTGACCTTTCATCAAGCACCCAAGCCATTGAGCAAGGCTGCCATCACAAATGAGTGGATGCACTTTCTTGGGCCGAACTATGACGCTACTTCACTGGAGACTCATCTTTTGCATGAATGGCCCGCAACAGGGCTGACCAAAGTCTGGGAAATTAAGAAGGGCGA
>VFKY01000038.1 GCA_009885275.1 Verrucomicrobiota bacterium
GCTCTCGGCATGGGAGCTGGCTTCCCGATTGAGTTATTTTCTTTGGTCATCCATTCCTGATGAGCAACTTCGTCAGGTAGCTGCCGACGGCAGTCTCCTGAAACCGGAAATGCTTGCCGTTCAGGTGAAACGGATGCTTCAAGATCCTAAGGCTGAATCCATGGCCAAAGAATTCATGGGCCAATGGCTTGCATTCGATGGTTTTGCACATCACAGCGGTGTGGATGCTGCAAAGTATCCTGAGTTCACCCCGGAATTGCGCCGTGATCTCTATCGTGAGACGGTGACGTTTTTTACGCATCTTGTTCGCGAGGATCGCCCCATCAGTGATATTCTCACTTCGGATTACACGTTTCTCAATGAGCGACTCGCAAAATTTTACGGTATCCCTGATGTGCAGGGTGAGGAGTTCAAGCAAGTCAGTGTCGGCCAGTATCATCGCGGTGGATTATTAGGAATGGGTAGTGTGCTAACCAAAACGTCACGCCCCATCCGCACCAGTCCAGTGCTACGTGGCAACTGGTTGTTGCAGACCGTGCTCGGTCTTACGATGCCTCCACCACCTCCAAATGTTCCTGAATTGAAAGCTAACGCTCAAAAACCTTCGACGGTTCGTGAAATGCTGGAACAGCATCGTGAAGACAAAGCTTGCTCTGCCTGTCATGATCGCATTGATCCACTGGGCTTTGCACTTGAGGGATTTGATCCGATTGGCCGCTTCCGCACTCAAGATGAAGCAGGATTGAAGATCGATGATTCTGCGGGATTGAGTGACGGCACAAAGTTCGTCGGGCTCGATGGTTTACGTGCATACCTTCGTACGCGTGATAAACAGTTCGGCGCCCACTTTTGTCGCAAGCTTCTAGGCTATGCGCTTGGTCGTCAGACACTGCCGACCGACAAAGACTTAATTGGGAAAATGCAAAGTGCCATGCAGGCCAACGGCGGCAAACCTGCTTCTGCCGTGCTTGTTCTTGTGAATAGTCGCCAATTTTTAAATCGCAGAATTGAATCCCCCGTTGCCAGCAATCCGTAATCATTGTGGAACGAAATACTGACATATCATCCCCATACATTTTATGAGTAATCTCTCCCGTCGCAAATTTCTTCGTGGCTCCGGCATCGCGCTCGGTCTTCCTTGGTTTGAATCCATCTCATCTTTCGGAGCTGAGTCGCCGAAACTCAATGTCGCTCCTCGTCGCATGGCGATTTGCTTCACCGGCAATGGCGTCAATCCACATCATTGGGGCGCGAACCAAGGACCGGGAGGCATGGTGTTTCTTCAGTCGCTCAAGCCTCTCGAATCGCTCAAGGACAAGGTCACCGTTTTCAAAGGTCTCTGGAATCCCACTACGGTGCAGGGCCCCGGAGGTCACTATCCGAAGATGAACATCCTCTCCGGCTTGAAGGTGAAACAAACCACGACCGATGTGGAAGTGGGAGTCACCATGGATCAGCTCGTGGCCGATCATGTCGGCAAAGAAACGCCTGTCTCCAGCCTTGTGCTCGGCACCGAAGGCCCGTCTTACAGCACGGACTCCGGGTTCACCTCGATCTATTCCGCCTATCTGTCTTGGAGCAGCCCGACCGCACCTTCGCCCAAGGAAATTTATCCGCAGCAGGCTTTCGATCAGCTCTTTGACGATGGCAGCCAGCGCAAGCGCGACAAGAGCATCCTTGATCTTGTGATGGGCGATGCGGGAACCCTGCGCAC
>VFKY01000298.1 GCA_009885275.1 Verrucomicrobiota bacterium
ACCCCTTGCTACCATCGGGGCGGGCCACATCACGGGTGAAATGATTGTTGCTTGTGCGAGTGCCGCCACCAGCATTCCACCATCGGAAGCCGCGATACTGCTGATCGCTCTCTACTTTCCCATCGGCACCGACAATCTCGTGTCCCTGATTCACCGGAGCTTCAAAGTCGGCGGGCGTAATCCAATTGTTATGATAATTGATACTCATGCCATTGGCATAGTCGACTCGCACCTGCACGGCATCATAGGCGTTGATGCCTTCACGGATAAGGCGTTTCTTCTGACCGATAGCCGTGAGCGAGACCGGCTTGGAGCGATAATAGGAATGGATTAAATCGGTCCAATGCGGTCCGACATAACTGAAGGGATCACTGCTCTCAACCCACTTGAACGTGCTCATCGAAACTTCGAGCGGCTCCTCTAAGTAGGCGGTGCCATATAGAGGCACGCCGATCCGGTTTTGAATATCATGCTTGATGCGCAGATGATCGGGATCATAACGCTTGTGCATGTCCACCGCGACAATGCAGTTATTTTTCCTGGCAAGTGCAATGATCTCGTCCGCTTCATGAATGGAAAGACACATCGGCTTTTCCGTGATGACGTGAACGCCTTTTTTTAATGCCGCAAGAATCGGCTGCGTGTGGAGATGATCTGGAGTCGCCACCGCCATGATATCGAGATCGGGAAAGTCGCGCAAAATACCGACCCAGGGTTCATCACCATGATAGGTCGCTGGCGCATACCCCGTGACTTCTTGAAATGCTGCCGATGCTTTTTTGGCAGAGGCTTCTGAACGCGTCGCGACGGCGACAAGTTCAAACTTCACGCCAGCAAGGTCGCGATTCCATAAGTCCAGTCCGACCCGCGCCAATTGTCCGGCAATGCCGTAGCGTTGAAGATCGGCATAGGCGCGCGCGTGAACATCACCGCCGAACATGCCAGCGCCGATGAGAGCAATTTTTAAAGTCGGTTGCATGGGTAAAGTATTTCTAAACATAGTGCCTTGCAGTGAAGGAGCGCGCTTCTCCTTTCGTCATGGCTTTCGATACTATTGTGACGACCACTTCATTACTTACCAATGCACCAGAGATTGTTGTGGCTGCGAATGAAGAGCAGTCCATCTGACACCGCAATGGAGCTGATGACTTTTTCGCCGATGGAGTTGGTCGAGAGTAATTCAAACTTGGGACTCGCCTTGAAGACAAAAGCATCACCCCCCTGATTCACGGCATAAAGTCGATCGCCACTGCGGACCAGAGATGACCAATTCTGTCCGGTAGGGCCGGGCCCCTTGAGTCGCTCGTTATAGACAAGCTCACCCGTCTTGAGGTCTCGACATTCGACAAACCCGCCATCAGTCAGAATATAGTGATAACCCTGATACAAAGCACCGGACCCAATGCGCTGCGGGACCTTGGGTAAGCGCCAGACTTGGTGAGTACTGGTGACGTTGCCGGTGCCCCCCGCTTTAACGGCCATCGCCGAACCGCCGTAACCGCACATGGCGATAACCACGCCGTCGGTATATAGTGGCGAGTTGTAAACGAGAGGAGTGAGACCGTCACAGGTCCATAGTTGCTTGCCGGTCATGGGATCGAAAGCGCAGACCCGGCCTGGGTAAGTCATGATAAGTTCATTGTGATTGCCGACCTTACTTAGAAGCGGATCAGACCACGCTCCAAGCCATTTCTTAGCATCACTTTCTCCTGAGTCACCACCGGGTTCCATGTGCTGCCAGAGTGTTTTCCCGGTCTTGGCATCGAAGCAGATGAGTCGCGTTTCTTTGCCGGGGCCAAAGTTAAAAAAGACGCGATCTCCCGCGAGCACTGGCGAGGGACCACCACCCCAGATATGACGTTGCTCACCTAGATCGGTGCGCTTCCAAACCTCCTTACCATTCATGTCAAAACAGAAGAGCCCTGCTGAGGCAAATGATACGTAAATCATTTGCCCATCCGTGGCGGGTGAACCGGAACAATGCGGATTGGTGGCATGGGTCAGCTCGGGCGTCGTATAAGTCGTGCCTGCTTCCCAGAGTTGCTTGCCGGTCTTTTTATCGAAGCAGAGCAGCATGCGCTTGCCGCTTTTTTCAATCGCTTGAGTGACCAACAGCTTGTCACCCCAGACGACAGGCGTGGAGTTGCCCCGATCCGGCAGTGGCGTCTTCCACTTCACATTGGGCGATGATGCGCCCCAGGTGAGGGCGAGATCGACCTCGACGGTGACACCGTCATTCGTCGGCCCCCGCCAAGACGGCCAATCGGCAGCATACGAGTTCGTCAAAAGTACAAACGAGAGAAGGGCGAAGCGTGTTTTCATAAGCATTGGTTTCAACTTAAAGGCCACTTTAAAAAAGGGAGCGCGGGCGTCTTACCCGTGAGTTGTTCGGATTCAGTGGGAGATTGAGCGGTGTACGTTTTTTGATTATCTGACGGTGCAACTAATGACACGGGCGGGACGCCCTCGCTCCCTTATTTAATCGACTCATTTAGATTAAAACATCAAGGCCACGAAGGGTTCACCTGGGTGATCTTCGTGGCCTTCATCAATGAGAGGATTTTTAAATTAGCCCTTCAAGTCGTAACAGTAAACCAACTCCTGATCACGGAGATAGAGTTTTCCATTGCTGACCACGGGATGCGTCCATACTTTTCCCTGAGCATGCCGTTGGGTAGATAAAGGTGCTATTACAAAACGTCCACTTTCGTTCCAGCCCGTGGGGGAAGCTTCGATTAGCACACAAGTGCCGCTGTCTTCTTCGAGCAGATACAACATGCCATCGGCACAATGAATCGCCCCTTTTTTGAGCTTACCTCTTTCAGCCCACTTCACTTCGCCTGTCTTGAAGTCCTGACAAGTCCAGCCTCCTTTGTCGGAATAGCCATAGAGATAATCTCCAACCAGAATG
>VFKY01000067.1 GCA_009885275.1 Verrucomicrobiota bacterium
AGCTACTTCAATCGTGCCTGCTTACTCGCTGTCATCATCGGCTTGTTCCCGTTGCTCAAGAGCATGAACATGAAATGGGGTGAGGTCACCGGAAGTGTCCGGCTCGGTTCCGGTTGGAAGGATCTGACCACCGGATTCGGTCTCGCGGTGCTGCTACTAGCGGGTATGGCGGCATTTTTTATCTGGGCGGGGGTGACCAAACTCAAGCCCAACGCCAACTGGTTCGCCTTTGGCATGCCGCTCCTGTCCGGCTTCACTGTGGCGATCCTAGAGGAGTTCATCTTTCGCGGCGCGGTGCTCAGCGTGCTCTGCCGGTCACTCGGATTAAGAGCCGGACTCTGGTGGACCACGCTCATCTTTGCGGCCGTGCATTTTCTCAAGCCGCCGGCCGATGGGGTGTTTCCCGATGAGTCCATTAGCTGGCTCAGCGGGTTTGCGGTCATCCCCTACCTGTTTCAAGGATTTGGTCGCTGGGAAAATTTCATCGGGGAATTCCTCATGCTCGCCGCCGTGGGCTGGGCTCTGGCCCAAGCTCGTCTAACGACAAAGGGCTTGTGGGCGAGTATCGGTCTTCACGCTGGCTGGGTCGCCGGCATGAAATACTTCAGTCCGCTGACGATAAAGACCAAAGCGTTTGGCCGGGGGGATTTCGATCCGTGGATGGTGGAGAACACCTGCCGCGCCATTGTCAGTCCGGTGGTCGGCATTATACCTATATTTTTCGTCCTACTCACGGGCCTCCTGACCTTATGGATTTGTCGCCGTTTCCGAAGCCCCGAAAAACAGTCGCTATCATAAGAGAAAAAGGCGTTGCCATCACAGGTGTCTGACCGTTATATAGAAGAGTCATCTCAAAGCCTGAGTGGCGGAATTGGTAGACGCGCCAGATTTAGGATCTGGTATCGAAAGATGTGTGGGTTCGAGTCCCTTCTCAGGTATCTTATATTCTATAAGGGCTAAAAGCCCAAGTGGAGGTAAAGTCACAACATGAGTAGCCAAACGAATGACATTCTGGATGGCGCAATTTCTTTGGACAGGATTAACTGGATTTGAAGGATTGATTTGAAATCCACAAGATGGCTCAGCTTCGCAGGATCAATGGCTTTAGTGATACGGAGCGCGAGTATGTCGTGAGACTACTCGCCACTTGTCTCCCATATCCAAGGCACCGAGGCGAGTGATCTCACGACATACTCGGGGAGCGATTGACCTCTTAGCGAATTGCTTTCACGATGATCTGCCGCAGGTGTGAAAGTTTTTCTCTTTGCCCCATCGTTTGGAGATGCAATCATGATGAAGGACAAGCGACGAGGGCGTCGCTTCTACTCTGGGAGCGCTGGCATCTTGTCGGCTCCGATCTTTCTTTCTAGGCGACATACAGTAGCCAATGCTCTTGTCTCATCCTTAATGAAATCTTCACCGCTTCATCGGTTGCCTTTTCTTGGTGCGTTCATAGAGTCCACAAATGGATTTAGCGACAGATGAAGCCACGAGTAACATAGCCTATTCAGAGATTGTGCGCGGTGCATTCTCTGAAGCTGAAGTACAGGCAGTGGCCGAACGTGCCCGTCAGCGACTAGGCGGCAAAGCAAGCATTGCCTTTGTTTTTGCCTCTTGCGATCTAAGACAAGACCTGACGGATATCATTGAAATCATCCAGATTCATGCGCACTGCCCCCATGTCGTGGGAGCCTCTGCCGGTGGCCTTATTGGCGTGGGCCGCGAGGAGGAAAATATCACGGGATTCACCATTCTCGCACTTTATCTGCCCAATACTCAAGTTACTACGTATGAGTTACCGAGTGCAGGAGACGAGGGTTGGGGAACTGCCCGACAATGGAATCAAGGTGACATCACCAGTTGGATTCTTCTGGGAAATCCGATCATGATGGGCGAGCAATGGATGTCTGAGTGGAACACCCTCATGGGAAACTCACCCACCTATGGTGGCCTTGCCAGTGGCAGTCAGCGTCCCGAGGATCTGTTTATTTTTACAGAAAATGGTTTCTCTGATGCGGCATCGATTGCCATAGGGTTTCAAGGGGGTGTAAAACTCCACGGTCTCGTTAGTCAAGGATGCCGACCCATTGGTGAACCTCTCACGATCACCAAAGCCGATGACCAACTCATCTATCAACTCGCATCAGTAAACGCATACGATCAACTGCAAGCGGCGTTCAACAGCCTGCCTGAAGACGAGCGAGAAAAAGCACAAGGCAACATCCTAGTGGGGCTCGCTATGACAGAATATGTCGAAGACTTCAGCACGGGCGATTTCCTTGTTCGTTCGATCATTGGCGGTGATCCTGCCAATGGTTCAATAGCTGTCGGGGCCTCCCCTCGTGTTGGGCAAACGCTACAATTTCAATTACGCGATCGCGAGGCGGCTGATGATGAACTGCGGGAAATGTTGCTTCAAGCTCAAGCCAGCTTGAGTTCATCTCCATTTGCGAGCTTACTCTTCACCTGCGGTGGGCGTGGACAACGCCTCTTCGGTAAGCCTCATCACGACGCCGCACTCTTTAAAGAGACTTTTGGATTCATGCCTACTGCGGGGTTTTTCTGCAATGGTGAAATTGGAACCGTCGGCGAGAAAGCTTATCTCCATGGGTTCACTGCCTCTGGTGTGTTGTTGGTGGACGCCTGATCTACGGGCTGATTTTGGGCTATACCAAAAACATCACCAGCACAGGCAACATCAAGGCGACATCAGCGAGCACATGAGCCAATTCTGAAGAAATACGTTTCGATAGAAAATGCACTGCGCCCAATAAAGTCACCCCAGTGAGAATCGCAATATGGTAATAAAACAAGCCGACTGTAAGTCCTTTACCCAGTTCAAAGATCACTAAACTAGCCAGTGCCAGTAACAAGGCGGGATAAAACCGTACAATATCAGGCCAGACATAAGTAATAGCCTGAGTGTCCCTGTCACTCGCCTTTTCATAACAAGCGATGCCGATACAGTTTAAAGTGCAAAGCATGGCCAGTATAAATGTCACGATGGAGAAGGCATCAACTTCAGAATCTAGGGTGTAAAAATGCACCGACATCGAGCACCCCACCGCAAATAAATATCCACAAAGCAATTCCTTTGGCAAAAGGCGGATAGGATTGTGTTCACTCCCCCGAATAGAATGATGGAGTAAGGAAAGCAGCATCAGTCCGCAGGTGACCTTATACAAGAGAGAAAGCGGCAGGAAGTAAAGGATAGCTCCCCCTACAAAGCTGGCAAAAACACTTCCAAGGATGCGTAGGGTTCGGTGTCCGCGTGCCGCAAAATGCAACAAGTAAAGACCAACAAGAAAGGCCAGCCCAAAGCCCCGCCACATAATGGGTGCGGGAATACTCGTGAACACTCGATACGCTAAAAAAGTTACCACTGCCGGTATGAATATCCAAATGAAGAAGTGACGATGTTGCTGATAAAAAACATGGCGCACTGTATGCGATTGGTTTTCTGAAGTGGCTCGATTGTCCAGCACGCGATCGAGCACATAGATTAGCCAGACTGTAAGCCCCAGAGTTGAGTAATTGACGGAGGCCATCTGCACCCCATAAGTCCGCGCCAAAGCCCACTGCCAGAGAATCGCCACCAGAGGGGCGTCAAGACTCAGAACATTGAGCCATAACCACCATGGAGTACGTGAGGATGCTTGGGAGGAAGGCACAATCTTTCTTTCATATCACTCGCGGACACTGTCCAACGCTTTACCTGCACACTTGCATGTAAATGATTTTAATGTCACTTGAAATAGTAATACACTGACGTTTGCTCGGAAAAAGTTACAAATTCTCCCATCGCATTGCAAGACCATGAAATATCTCACTCTGATCCGCCATGCCAAATCCTGTTGGAATGACGAATCCGTCAAAGATCATGATCGGCCACTGAATAGCCGAGGACTGGACAATGCACCCATGATGGGACGATTCATCGCCCGCACTTATCTCGGCACGAATGGAGTGACTGCCCTACTTCCCATGCCTGATCGCCTCATCAGCAGCACCGCGTTGAGAGCTCATACTACCGCGCAGATCATGCAACCTGAATTTGGGGTTGGCAGTGAACTTATTACTCTCGAACCACGCGCTTACCTTGCAGAACCCATGACGCTCCTTCAGATCGTGCAAGGGTTTGATGACGATTGGAATCACGTCATGATTTTTGGTCATAATCCCGGTATCAGTGAATTCGCAGAAGCCATGCTCAAGCGTGATTTGATTGATGAAATGCCGACCTGCGCCGCAGTTTTAATGGAGTTACCTTGGGATGCCTGGGCTGCGGCAGACTGGAAGGAGTCGAGGCTCATCGGCTACATCACGCCAAAGCTTATCGAGAAGCGCTTTCCTACTGGGCATGAACCCAAACAGAACGCCTCTACCAATGATTAAAAGATCGACGAATTATTCGCTGCGGCTACTTCTTCTCGATTTTCTGAGCATCTCGGATAAGACCCTCGTATTCCTTCTCAGATCCATATAGATGTTTTCAGTTGACGAATGGGACACCGTGACTATTTTCGCCTCCCGATTTTCAATTTAGTCCATCTTAACCTAAGCAAAGCCCGCCATGCCCGAAGTCCAAATCAAAAAAGGTGAACCCGTTGATCGCGCGCTCAAGCGCCTCAAAACAAAACTCGAATCCGAAGGCATTCTTGAAGAGGTGCGCCGCTTGCGTGCTTTTGAGACACCCAAGAAAAAGACCATCCGCAAAGCGCGTGCCGCAGCCAAGCGTGGTAAAATTCGCTTCCGCTTCATCAAGCCAACCGCTGGAGACAAGAACGACTCCGCGCCCTCCGCTTAATTGATGGCATTAGTTTTAACAAAAAAGGCTTCCCAATCGGGAAGCCTTTTTTGTTTTGATGGCGACTCTTTTAGAAACGAATACTAAATCCCCAATTTGAACTCGGCCTCACTGGCTGACACCGTTGATAATAGTCAGGGTTTGAGGAAGGATGATAGTTGGGGCGATACTCTTGGCGTTCACGACGATAACTGGGATACTGGGTAACCCAGCGACCAAGCGGACGACCGCAGTGATCATGGCCGTAGATTTGATAAACGGCATATATGGGTTCGCCACAGGATGAGTAGCCTACGAGACGACGGTTAGAATCATGACCGGCACTGGCTTGATTGATTGGAATGAGACTGAAGGCCGCAATGGCCACTGATAACATAACGAGTTTTTTCATAATGAATGTTGGGTTAACGCGTCATTCGACGAGAGACGTCGCGTGCTATTCAATCCATTATGAAAAATTCTAAATCCCTAGAGCGTGCAGTAATTCAGCCTAAGACCGGGAAGGAAACTCTAATTGTTTCTGGATTACTCCATGGATAATAGCACAAAGACGACGCTGTAAACTGAGGCCACATTGACATCAGTGACTGTAGACCCAAGCATGGAAGCCATGTCCAACCTCCATCGTGACCTTATTCGTGACCCCGCAGATCTCAGACCCTCCACCCCGTGGCGTGACACTATTTGGGCCTACACGAGCGAGGAAGCTCTGATTGATCATCAAACCAAGGCCCGGCTCTGCGTCGCTGTTTTATTGCCCTTTAAAGATCAAAAACCGGATTGGGATGGGTTTATCCGCAGCATCAGATGGATGCAGCAATGCGCCGCACATTATGGCGTAGAGATTGTCTTCGTGCTGAATGCCGATACCGGCTACATTTTTGACCTCTCCATGGATGAATATCGGGGAGTGCTCCATCGCTTCCGTGAGGAATTCCCCACCCAACGCTTTATTGCCGGAATAACGGCACGCGATACAGGTGCGACATGCTTTAAAGTAGAGCGCTACCTGCCCATGATGGAAGCGGTCCAAATATATGATCAGTGCGAGGTCATGATCATGACTTCTCGCACACTGAACGAACTCAGCCCAGAGCACCGTCGCGATGCTTACTACGCTCTTGCCGAACATCTCACCGTACCTGGCATCGTCCACGCACTGGAACCTGCTTTCGTGCCGTGGGCCACGCCGTATGAGCCTTGGTTGCTCCATGAACTGGCGCAACATCCCAAGTTCATCGGAGGAAAGGTCTCGACACTCGATGAGCCACATTTTCTTTACTGGTCAGCCATGTGCAAAGATCTCCAGCTCGATTTCTCTCCGCACAGTGGCGATGACTTTGGCATCTGCACCGCCATAAGATTGGGCCTCCCACTTTTGATTGGTGCCGGCGTTTCCGCATGTCCCCTCATCGCTGCCGCTCGCGACATGTGGCTGAATGATTCCGTCGTTGGTAAAGCATTCCCCACCGGCACAGGGCACTTTGATACCCGTGTTTATAAGCTTTTTGAAGCCATTCAATCTTTTGAAGACATGGTGTTCCGCTTGAACGATCAGCTCAGCGCTTCCGCTTATAAGCACAGCACTGCTCATGTTTTACACTCACTTGGGTTGATCGCTTCACCGGAAACACATCCTCATTGCCTAGATCGTCGATCAGGCGATGAAACTAGCCGAATGAATGAAGCCCTGCGCCGTCCGTTGCGCATGGCAGAAAGATTGCAAATTCCTTATTTTCCGCCCTCTCCACAAGCTTCATAGCCGAGGGTTTGAAACTTAGTAAGCATCTCCCTTAGCGACAATAAGATTAGACATATCATAGACGATACACAAATATAATAGACAAAACATCGACTTTGTTTATATTTTTGGATATGAAAACGAAGTCTTTTACTGTTAATCGTGCTCATTTAAAAATCGCTCCTGCCCCGCTCGACGAGGATCTAGCTAAAAATCTGGCTGAAGACACCGCCATGATTCAAAGCATTGGCAGAAGAGATGTTGTCGCCTTCCAAGACTTCTACAAAAAATTTAACGGCCTTCTCTATTCCACCATTTATCGGGTGCTGAATGATCACCAAGATACGGAAGACGTGATGCAGGAAGTTCTGGTACAAATATGGCAAAAAGCCCACCTTTATGAACCAAGTAAAGGCAAACCCCTCACTTGGGTCACCACGATGTCTCGCAATCGCGCGATTGATCGCATCCGCTCCAAGCAACGGCGCTCCAAGCTCAACGATGGTTTTGAGCAGGAAAGCAAAACCGTGCAACCTGAATTCATTGAAGACACCCGAGATGTGCTCATGGCCAAAGAAAGCGATGACATGTTAAAAAGTGCGGTCATGGAACTATCGCCAGATCAGCGGCAAGCGATCCAGCTCGCCTATTTTGGTGGACTGACTCAAAGCGAAATCGCCGACAGACTCTGTGAGCCACTTGGCACCGTAAAAGCCCGCATTCGCCGCGGAGTGCAACGTCTCGAACAAGTCGTGAAGTATCGCATGTGAGTGCGTTTGATCGCTTTTCCTGAATGCATTTGCAAGGGAACTCGTCTAGTCTCGTTGTCTGCCAACGAGCTAGCTTTCCCGCATGAGCCAATTCCCTTCCACCCCCACCCCTGCCGACTCCGGCGAGTGGTCTATTGCGGGTAAATGGTTTCGCGATGCAAACGGGCGTAAGGTCATCCTCAATGGGGTCACTTATGGTCCCTTCAAACCCAACTCACGCGCAGAACCGTGGCCTGAGGATACGCAGCTAAGCGCCGACCTTGCTCACATTTCTGCGCTCGGGATTAATACGGTTCGTATCTATGAACCCCCCACTGAGCCGTTATTAACAGCCTGTCGCGAGCATAAATTGCGCCTCCTTGTAGGCATTCCATGGTCGCAGCATGTGGATTTCATTGCTCAAAAATCCATCCGGGAGGATGCCGAAAGGCGTGTCCGAGAAATCGTCAGCCGATTTCGACATGAACCCTGCGTCTTCGCTTTTATTGTCGGAAACGAAATTGAAAAAACTTTGGTTCGCTGGATGCAACCTGATCGAGTGCGTGATTTCATCGAAGAGCTCATCGCCATCGCCAAGGCGGAGGCTCCGGAAAAACTTGCTGCCTATGCCAACTATCCTTCGACAGAATATTTAGTGCCTCGCAATGCCGATTTCATCGCCTGCAATGTGTTCCTAGAGGATCGCGAGCGCTTTGCCGCTTACCTGCAACACCTCCAGAATCTCGCTGCCAACAAGCCTCTGGTCATCTCCGAATTCGGTCTTGATGTGCAAAAGCATGGGGCTGCCGCTCAGGCGGAGACTCGGCAATGGCAGCTTGCGGTCTGCCGTCAAAAAGGTATCGCCGGTTCTTTCTGGTTTTCCTATACCGATGAATGGTCGCGCGGCGGCGAGGAAATCACTCAGTGGAGCTTTGGCCTTGTCACCCGTGATCGAATGCCCCGCCCCGCGTGTTTGGTTTCCGATATCCCTGAAACGTCCGTTTCACCGGCACCGCGATTCTCCGTGATTGTCTGCACTCGGAATGGCGCCAGCACCCTGCGTTCCTGTCTGGAGGCCTTGGGTCAACAAACTTATCCCCATCATGAAGTGCTACTCATTGATGATGGATCGACAGATAGCACACCAGAGATCGCCCGTTCCTTCGACTTCGTACGATATCATCGGCAGGATCATGCCGGCCTCAGTGCGGCTCGAAATCATGGCATGAAACTGGCAGCGGGAGAGCTACTTGCCTACACCGATGACGACTGTATTCCCGATGAAGACTGGTTGCTCTATTTAAGCACGGCTTTCGATGCCCCTGCGTGGGTGGCAGCAGGTGGGCCAAACATTCCCCCTCCGTCTCGCAACGACACTGAAGCCTGTGTCGCCGCAGCCCCGGGCGCCCCTTCCCAAGTACTAATCAACAATGAGGAAGCCGAGCATTTGCCCGGATGCAATCTTGTGATCCGCAAAGACGCTCTCATGGCCATTGGCGGCTTCCGTGAGGAATTCACCACGGCGGGTGATGACGTCGACATTTGCTGGCGGTTGAGAATGAATGGCGGGAAACTCCGCTTCGTGCCTGCCGCGGTGGTCTGGCATCACCGGCGATTCACGGTGCAGGCCTACCTGCGGCAGCAATCCGGATACGGTCATGCAGAGGCCATGCTTATGGCTCACTATCCCGAGCGTTTTGCCTGGTTCAGCGGAGCTCACTGGCACGGCGTCATCTATGGTGATGAAGGACAACTGCGATCTCTGAATGACCAAACGATTCATTTTGGAGCCTATGGGTTGGCTCCGTTCCAGTGTATTTACGCCTCCACAGACTCGAGCCCATGGCAACGCTTCACCGGACTGCCCTGGTTTGCTTTCGCGCTGATTGCACTGATACCGGGATTGTTTTTCTGGCCGTGGTTGTGGATCGCCGGACTGATCATGGGACTTTCGTGGGTGACACCCCTGCAGCGCGCCAGTTCCCGCGACTTCATGTTCAGCCATCCCACGTGGAACCAGAAGGTTCTCTTGTTTTTTCTATGCTACACCCAACCCATCGCACGCGACTGGGCAAGATTGCGTGGTATGATGCTCCTACAAGCGTGGCCCGGAGGCTCTTCTCCATGGTCATGGCCCAAGTTGCTCCCCAAACCTTGCAAACCCAATTCATGGTGGTCTCAGGAGATCTTCTGGAATGAGCAAGGGATCAACCGGGATGCTCTATTGCCTCACATAAAGCAACTGGCCCAAGCCCATGGCTTGCAGTGGCTAGAAACCGGTGAGCACAGCTTGTGTGATGCCGAGTTGATCACTCATCAGGGCTGGCGACTCGGATTAATCAGTGTCACGGAGTATCACGAGGGGTTGAAGCGGTTGACCCGATTTGCCATTGGTCCGGCGCCAAATTATTTATACAACTGGCTCGCTCTTCTCTCCCTGTTCTCAGGTACTCTGCTGATATACTTGTGGAACCTACAATCGGTGGGGAAAATTTTAATTCTTGTTGGACTGATCGCCTTCATGGTTCTTGTTTTTAAAACCATAAAAACCAAATCTCAGATTCGCTCCATCCTGAAAGCCTCTGCCGTCCTCGCCGGCATGACCCAAGCTCCCGCAACGCCACCAATCTCCTCCGAAACACCTCCTTCAACCGC
>VFKY01000190.1 GCA_009885275.1 Verrucomicrobiota bacterium
ATAGAGTGCATCCGCATATTCGCCTCTCAAATAATCGTAAGTGTAGTCCGTGTCATTGTACAATGACGCTGAAGCAACGTGATTACCTCCATCATAGCCATATCTAATACACGCTGCTCCACTGATCTCGCTGCGGGAGGCAGGCAAAATATCGGTGTTGTATACAAAATCGTAAGCGTAAGCTCCCGCGTCAGCGAGCGGAGTATTGCCGTCGGTGATACGTCCTTCCTCGCTGTAACAAAGGGGAGTGTAAAGATGCCCGTACGCAGAAGAAGTCGTTCGTCGCGTGTCAGCATCATAAACATAGATCGCTCTGAAACCTGCTGTGCCCGGACTGTTCGACTGAGAATCGTTGGTGTAATCGTAGGTGAAGCTCCGCGATACGGCGGACGGTATTGCCACACCCTTAACGCTCGTGAACAATCCCAGCACGAGGATCAAAGTAAAAGCGCTAAGTGATGCTGAATGACTGTTGTTCAAGGGGTAAATTGAACCCCATCTCACATCATTGCAACTCAATGCATCTCCACGACACAGGCACCGATACCTTTGATGTAGTAATTAAATTGCACGTTCGGATGATCTGCCAGTAAGGACATGGGCACTGCGCTATCCATGATCCGATTTGCAATCATAAATGCCGTGAGCCTCTGACCAAAAGGATTGTCATGATGACCGGCATGCCAGATGGAAACTTTTTCAGCCTTCCATGTTTCGTAAGGCCCAACCGTCACCGCTCTAGTCGGCACAAGCGTGACATTACCCCCACCGGAAGTGCGAGCATTTTGGGCGATGGTGACTGGATGCAAGTCCACCACGCGTGTCTTGAGCTTCCGATATTCCTGCGGTGATGGCGGGGCATTTTTATACTTGCCCTTACGTGGAAGAGGATCATTGAATGCCCAATGCTTGATGTCGCCCTGTCCCCCTTGCATGACCACACAGCGAACGCCAGATTCCCAACTTGCATCATAGGCACGCGTATCGGCATTTGGGAAATGCAGGTTTGAGTCCGGCATCACCAGCTTCTTATTGATCTTGTTAAAGCACATCTCTCGGTCACATTTTTCAAACGACAGTGGATGTGACACGGGGACAGATTTTCCATCAATAACCCACTCGTCCATTCCCCAAAAATGCGCATGATGGAGCTTGAGTCCCATGGCGTTCACCATCCGGGCAACGAGAGGCAGTTGCTCTGTCGGACCTACTGGCCCGCAAATTCCAGCGGGATTATCTGGGGTCGCCTGCTTCCAAGCATCGATATATTCGAGAGCCTCAGCACAATAAAAATCCTCTAGGGTGTCATAAAACACGACCTTGAAACCTGGCCGTGAAAGCTTCAACAACTTTTCGGGCGTGAGCTTGGCGGCAGCCGCGATGATGCCTTTATCAAGAGTCGTATAATCCCACCAATCGGGAGCGAGAGGGCTGATGCTGCGTGACATGTTGAATGATAGGTAAGAAGATTTTTAAAGTTGAACCATTTTGCCGGTTTTCGCCGACTCATCAGCGGCAAACATCACTTCGTGACTGCGAAGTGATTCGGCAAGATTCGTCAATGGCATGTCCTTGCCTGCATCTAAGGCATCAAAGAATGCTTTAAACTGAGCCTCATAGGGATGATCAGAAACGTCACCGCTATCAAGCATCTTCATGGACAAGTTACTCCAGGCGTGTTTGTCGCTATGAAGTTTCATGGAGTGAAACTTGTTGTCGAGCACGCTTCCCTCACTGCCACAAAGATGGGTGTGGAAGTAATACGGTTGTAGGCAATCGACGATGGCGGCACACTTGCCGACCTTGCCACTTTTAAAGTTTAAAATAGTGACGCTCGAAGTGTCATATTCATAAGGTTGAAAAATCTCACTACGCGATTTGGTAGAGAAGCTCGACACACTGGCGACATCCGTGCCCATAAGCATCAACAGAGCATCCAATCCGTGACAACCCGCAGTCAGCAACGCGCTGCCACCATCCTGTTTTTTGATGTTCCACCGGAACTGACCATACCAAGGACCAATGCCATGATAGTAATCCACTTCTCCATAATGCAGATCACCCAGCAAGCCTTCGTCAATGAGCGCCTTGGTGGACTGCAATTGGTTTGAAAAACGACACTCAAAACAAACGCACACTTTTACTCCGGCTTCACGAACCGCTTTAGCAACGCGCTGACAATCGGCCCAAGAGAGTGCCAGTGGTTTTTCAATAATAATATGCTTCCCAGCTTTTGCCGCCTTCACTGCCTGATCCGCATGTTGATGAGGAAAACTGCATATCGACACCGCATCAATTTCCGGAGACGCCAACATGGCATCAAGGTCCGTAAAGGTTGTAATGCCTCCCCCATGTTTAGCGCTGACTTCCTGAGCATTAAGAGGACGCGAGGAATATACAGCCGTAACCTTTGCCTGAGTCGTGGCGTTGATGGCGGGTATATGTGCGCTTGCCACCCAACCGTAACCGATAATGCCAACTTTATATTTTTTCATGGGAATGAGAGATTGAACTGGGTAAATCTATAAAATTATGAGACCGCGAATTACGCCTAGCGTGAGTGATCATACTCTCAGAGATTGTCGAAACTCTCAAGTATTTCACTGTCTCATAATTTTGCATAATGAGCTCTTTTTCACGCGCGCGTAATGGAGCGCGATACAGTCTTAGATGCTTGTGGAGTTTAGGCGGCGCTTACTTCAAACCCTTTGCGATAGGTTTTGGTGAGCAATGCTTCCGCTTCCGTCTTTGGTTTGCCATTGCTCGATATTTTCATGCCTGCAGCTTCCCACTCGAGAGTCTCACCCGGGAATCGAGCAGCCACGTTACCCAGTTGAACAGCCTCAGCAAGAGGTCCCGCATAATGGAACCCATCGCTCGTTTTTTCATTGGCGAAAATACTGTCCACCCAAACATGCCGATGCTCCAGACCTTTCACATCTTTCGGATAGGCAAAGCTCTTATACTTTTCCTGTGGATACATTCTCGGCCCCGCGACGTGCGGCAAGACCATGTTACCAAGCTCACCAATGATGAGTGATCCGCC
>VFKY01000261.1 GCA_009885275.1 Verrucomicrobiota bacterium
AGCATGGCATCATGCATACGCTGAGCGAGCGCCGCGCGGCTATTTGAGTCACCAGTGTTGTATTTACCAGCGGTGACATTGCCCGCACAGCCTGATGCATAGATATGGAAAACATCAGGCTGCTCCTTCTGCATTTGTTCGCGAGCGAGTCCCACGAAATCAATGGAGACCTCACCATTGCCGTAATAGCTCATCGGATGCACGGCGTAGCTGTGGAGTGCGCACACTGTTTTTTCACCCTCAAAGAAACTAAGGGTCCGCAACGATGGATCAATAGTGCCGTCATCAGCGGCTTGCGCCACGGGATCTGTGCAACGACTCATGCGGTTGTAGGCGACGTTTCCATCAGGTTTCACATAACGACGGTTGGAAGCAACCTGCTTCACGAGGGCTTTGCCAAAACCAAAGTGTGTGACCTTGCGAGGCTGCTTCATGGATTCGTGCACGGCTTCAAGAACGCGTTGAATACAGATGCGATTGAAGTCGGGCCAGCAAACGGAAGCGAGTTGGATAGCTGCTTTCGGTTTCGGGGCAGGAAGATTCTTCCATGCTCCGCTTTCCTCTGCCTTGCGGAGGATGAACTCGGCTTCGGGATCCATCACAGGGGCATCGTGAACATGGGTACTGCTGATAAGTACACGTGCAGGATCGGTCTTCACTGCCTCCGCCAAATATTTTCTCCAGTCATCGTAGGCACTGCCACGAATCTCGCACCAGTCGATAGATACAACGACAAATGGTTTATCCCCTCCCATGAGGACGAAACCGTTGGCCTTCAATGACTCGATCACCTTTCTCGCCGGTGCAATGCCTCCGCCCATACAGGGATGCCCCATCGGAATGGTCACATCACAAGTGAACGTGGCAATCGAGAAGTCTGCTGATGCCTTACCTAACAGTAACGATGCTGTAAAAAGGAAGCCAACTATCTTCAGCGAAACTCTCATCATGAGTATACGCAAAAAAACACAAAAACCAATCAAGCCAGTATCGCTTTCACCACATTCCCTGCGACATCGGTCAGACGAAAATCACGGCCCTGGAAGCGATAGGATAATTTTTCGTGATCAATGCCCATCAGATGAAGAAGTGTGGCGTGAAAGTCATTCACCGTCACCGCGTCTTTCGCCACTTCATAGCCAAGATCATCCGTTTCACCATAAGAAATGCCGCCCTTAATGCCACCGCCGGCCATCCAGTATGTGAAGCACTCACGATGATGGTCGCGCCCATAAGTCTTAGACTTCGAGCTGAAGCTTCCCTGAGAATAGTTGGTACGACCGAATTCACCGCCCCATATCACGAGCGTGTCCTTGAGCATATCGCGTTGTTTGAGATCCTGAATCAGTGCCGCACAGGGCTGATCAATCTCTTTGGCGCAACCAGGATAGGAGGCGGGAAGAGCGCCGTGGTGATCCCAACCGGGATGATAGAGCTGGATAAATTTAACATCACGCTCCGCGAGTCGGCGAGCGAGGATACAGTTCGAGGCAAAGCTTCCCGGCGTTTTCGCATCAGGACCATACATGGAGAAAACAGAATCGGGTTCCTTGCTCAAATCCGTGGCATCTGGCACGGAGTTCTGCATGCGGAACGCCATCTCATACTGCTCAATGCGAGATGTGATCTCGGCATCAGGCCGAGAGATAAACTGATGCTGATGCATCTCTTTGAGAGTGTCGAGCATCTGCCTAGTTGCGGCGCGAGAAATGCCTTCAGGCTCACTGAGATAAAGCACTGCGTCCTTGCCAGCACGAAACTGCACACCTTGATGTTGTGTAGGGAGAAAACCAGAATCCCACAAGCGATAACTCAGTGGCTGATCCACTGGACGCTTGCTGATAAGAACGATGAAACTTGGCAAATCGCGATTGTCCGTGCCAAGCCCGTAATTGATCCAAGAACCAATGCTGGGGCGACCGGGCAAAGGAGCACCCGTCTGCATGAATGTGAGAGCAGGATCGTGATTCACCGCCTCGGAAGTCATGCTCTTAATAAAACACAAATCATCAGCCACCTTCGCCGTCTCGGGGAAGACATCACTGATCCAAGCTCCACTTTGGCCGTATTGCTTGAACCCGAAGGTCGATGGGATCATCGGAAACGAGGACTGCGAACCCGCCATGCCAGCCGGGCGCTTGCCCTTAAGATAGGACTGCGGCAACTCTTCGCCTTGATGCTTCACTAACAAGGGCTTGTAATCAAAACTCTCCAACTGCGAGGGACCGCCGCTCATGAACAAGAAAATCACACGCTTCGCCTTGGGTGCGAAATGAGGCATGCCCGGCAGACCACCTTCTGATGCCTGCGTGCTAGCATTCATCATGTCAGCCAAGGCCAGTCCCCCGAAGCCCATACCGGCCCGAGTCAACCATTCACGGCGCGAAATACTTGAGGATAAATGGGAATTTTGGCGAAGCATGAGGAAGGATAATCAGGGTTTCATCACACATTCATCACAGGCCAGCAAGGCCCGAACCAACAGAGTGGTGGCGGCGACTTCTACCGCAGAAAGTTTTTCATCGACAGGTGATTCTCCGTTTTTACGCCGCAGATTTTCTGCATCCTTCGGTACCGATTGAAAATGAATGCGCTGATCTTGAAGGAGCTTGGTAAGCATTTGTGATTGTCGCTCGTCAGCATCAAGGCTGGTGAACAGTCGATAAGCTTTTTTCACTCGAGCCACATCATCTTGAGGAGATTCCCGAACAAGATTTTCTGATAGCACGCGGGCAGCTTCCAGAAATTGAGGATCATTGAAAAGCACCAGCGCCTGCATGGGCGAGGAACTACTGTCACGGCGTGCTTTGCAAAATTCGCGGGTAGGCGCATCGAACACACTCATGGAGGGTGGCGGCAGGGTGCGACGCCAGAAAGTGTAAAGACTTCGACGATAAAGATCGGCTCCTTTGCTTTGAGTATAGGAATGCTGTGTACCAGAATCCTCCCACAAGCCCGCGGGTTGATACGGCATGACAGGCACACCATAAAGTCGACGATCCAGAAGGCCACTGACGGCCAAAACATTGTCACGCAATTGCTCCGCAGTCAGCCTTGTGCGTGGGCCACGGGCCAGAAGTTTATTATCAGGATCCTCTTTGAGCATGTCGAGCTTTGCAGGAATGGACGACTGGCGATAGGTGTTACTCAAGGCGATGTTTTTACACATGGCTTTGATGTCCCAGCCACTATCCATAAACGATAACGCAAGCCAGTCGAGCAACTCAGGATGCGAAGGTAGCTGCCCCTGCACCCCAAAATCTTCACTGGTGCCAACAATGCCGCGACCAAAGAACATTTGCCAAACCCGATTCACGTAAACTCGGGAAGTCAGAGGGTTTTTCCGGTCTGTCATCCATTGAGCAAGGCCAAGACGATTGCGCGGCAATTCAGCAGCGAAAGCAAACACCTTGGATGGTGTATCAGGCTGCACCGTTTCCGCTTTCGCAAGAAAATTGCCACGGGTGAGAATATGAGTGGGTCGGCGCTCACCGGGCATTTCCCGCATAACCATGACCTCCTTCATTTTCTCGGCAAAGTGCCCCTCTTCACTGCGGAGCGCTTGCAATTCCGCAGATGATTTTATCCAAGCTTCATCAATTTCGCGCAACCACCACTGAAACCACTCCCCAGACATCGTCTTTCCATTGATCCCAGCATCAAGCCGGACTTCCGCCGCCGTAAGATCACACTCAAAAAACTTAAACTCATCGACCAAAGCATTTGTCAGGGTGGTATCATTGTGGCGTCCTGCCAGAGCCAGCGAAGCAGTTTCCACGCTGTCCTTGCCTGTGTACGCTTCATTGTAGGTGATGTCCTTGTAGAGATTATCACGAATCACCTCCTGCTCGGCGAGCGAGCCATTAATATAGATCTTCATGCCCGCAGCATGACTCGAACCATCATAGGTTACGGCAATATGATTCCACTGATGCACAGGTAAGGGTTTGGTGACCCGCACGCGCATCGCGTTACCCGGCCAGAAGTGACAGAGGGCAAACGAGGGTTTGTTGTCTTCAAGAAGTAACTCATAGCCCATCGATCCCGCGTCCATACCGGCACGACTGTTATGCGCCAGGACAGCCCGCTCGGTGGGTTTTTCCAAGTTAAGCCAGAGCGACATGGAGAAAGGTTGGGTGCGTGAACGTTTTCCTGCTCCTGCTACGGTCAGGGTATTATCCCCCATAAAATGCACCGCCCTACCAACGGCCCCCTCGCCAAGTGTTGCCTTGAGTCGCACCTTTCCGGGCTTGCCTGGATCAGACTTGTTCTGAGTCATCTTTTCTTCAATTTGTTCGAATGGCAAATGCACCATTGGTTTGGCAGGTTGCACCGGTCCATGCTGCGTTTGAAGCCAGGACTCAAAACGTTTTCTGGCCTCTACTGTCATGGCAGCGCGTTGCTGCTCTTTGAGGGCGATCTTCAACTTCACCTCGGCATGGAGTCGCTCATCATCTCCCTCATATACGAACATAGACGGTGCAGGAATATTGTCGGTGTAAACTGTGTACAGACCACACTCATCGATGTTGTTCAGAAAGGCCGAGAAACTGTAATAATCCTTCGTGCTGATGGGGTCATACTTGTGATCGTGACAGCGAGCGCATTCCATGGAGAGGCCGAGAAATGCGATCCCGTTCGTACGCACCCGGTCGGCGATGATGTCTTGACGAAACTCCTCTTCATTACTGCCAGCCTCATTGGATTGCTGAGGCAGTCGGTTGAAAGCGGTCGCGAGATACATGTCCTGACTGGCGGCAGGCATCATATCCCCCGCGGTCTGCCACTGGACAAATTTGTCGTATGGAAGATTCTCGTTGAAAGCACGAATGACCCAGTCGCGATACGGCCAAGTCAGGGAATCATGATCTTCATGACGCCCATACGTGTCAGCAAAACGAGCGATATCCAGCCATTCCACCGCCATACGTTCGCCATAAGCGCTGGAAGCAATCAAGCGATCCACTACTTTTTCGTGAGCACCTGAACTAGTGTCTGACTTAAAGGCATCCAACTCCTCGAGCGTTGGAGGCAATCCGGTGAGGTCAAAAGTGACGCGACGCAGCCACTCCTCATTTTCTGCGACCTTGGCAGGCATGAGTTGCTCTTTTTCCAGTCGCGCCAACACGAAGGCATCAATGGGACTCTTGATCCATGTCGCATTTTTATCAGAGGCAGGCACGGTCACCTTCTCCAGCGGCGTGAAGGACCAATGCTTATCGTAATCGGCTCCTTGCTCGATCCATTTCTTTAAAAGAGCGATCTGAATCTCGCTCAGCGGCCGATTCTCCTTGGGCGGCGGCATGATCTCCTCAGGATCATGTGTCAGCAGCCGTTTAATGAGTTCGCTCTCCTCCGGTTTGCCGGGGATGATGGATTTGCTGGTCAGAGCGCTCTCCCGATCATCGAGACGAAGCTTGGCTTTGCGTTGTTTTTCATCCTGGCCGTGACACTTCAGACAGTGCTCAGCAAGGATGGGTTTGATCTCAAAATTGTAGTCAGGTTTCTCACCGGCGTCAGCTTGGCCAGCCATGCTGATAAGCACCGCGGCAGTTAGCAAACCTGCATTCAAAGAATAACCCATGGAGATAATAGAAAAAACGACTGGACGATACCCAGCTACAGAGAACTATCAAGCAGCTTCAGCTCTATGGTTCACCTCACAAGATACCTTACGCTCATCAATTTTAGTCGGCTGCTTTTGCTTCTGCTGTGCCTCTACAGCTTCGAACAGCTTACCAAGCGAAAAAGTCCGACTCAGATTGCGGCGGAAATCCAAAAAACAACGACGCAAAAACCCCGTTTCAAAGATCATCTCAATACCGGGATGTGGTATGGCGCAGTCGCCCGAGCAGGCATTTCAGGACTGTTGCTGATCACCTCCCTCGGATGGACCAGAAGGAAGACCTCGGAGTCTCATCCAGTGCTCAGTCTGAAATCCACTCAGAAATCACCCCTGTCGACACGATCCTTCTTTGTCCTGCTAGCGTTGCTCCTGCTGAGTTCTCTAGCCATGCGTCTGCCACGCATGAGCCACTCCTTCTGGGGCGACGAAGCGGCGGCCATCGTCACCTATGTTCATGGGTACTTCAAACCCATTGATAAGACCGACCTTCAGGGGAAACTGATGTTCGACCAGCCTACCTGGGAGGAAACATTTTACGGAGCCTCCCAAGGACCGAACAACCACGTTCTTTTCAGTATCACCTCACGTCTATGCTTGAAGGTATGGCGGGATATCAACAATCTTCCCCATACCGCCTTCACCGAATGGGTCGTTCGCGTCCCACCCCTGATCGCTGGGCTGGCCTCAATCGCGGGCATCGCTTTGCTGCTGCGACGCTGGGGTGCACCGTCACTCGGCTTGCTGAGCGCCACCGTCATGGCGCTTCATCCCTGGCACATTAAATACAGCGCCGAAGCCCGAGGTTACATGCTGGCACTGGCGATTCTTCCCGTCCTCCTCCTCACGCTAACCTACGCTCTCGAAAACAATCGCTGGCGGCACTGGCTCGCCTTCGCCGTGTGCGAGTTTCTCATCCTCTACAGTTGGGCGGGGATCTCCTATGCTGTCGCTGGGATCAATGTTGCGGCCGCCGTTTTGTTGCTCCTTCAGCCCGATCGTGCCGCGACTCTCTCCCGTTGGGTCACGGCCAATCTACTTGCTGCGATGATCTTCATCTCGCTCTATGCCCCGCATCTCCCCCAGATCCTCTGGGCCAATGAGCACTACCTTTGGATGAAAGGACTGCCGATGGATGCCCAATGGTTTCACAATGTCCTCGTGGCTCCCGTTGCCGGCATTCCCTACCATGAAGTCATCACCAGTAATCCTTCCGAACTCAGTTGGCAACGCTTCCTACGAAACACTCCGCTGCTCACCGGTGTGGGATTCAGTCTCATCCTTCTGAGCGCCATAATGGGTATCATTGCCTTGTGGCGGAAGAACCGTTCCGTTGCCGCCCTCATCACGAGCGTGTTTCCCGCAGTCATCCTTTGTGTTCTCCATTTCAAATTCGTGATCAAAGATGAACTGCGCATCTGGTATCTCATCTATCTGGTGCCCGGCCTCAGCATCGTCATCGCCGTCGGCCTGCAAACTTTGGCGGAAAATCTCACCTCCCGATTCAAACGAAACTGGTCCCTCCCCTGCCTCTTGATCATGCTGAGCCTAATGGTCGTGGCATGGTATCCCATCAACAAAAGTCTCGTCCTCGAGCCAGAGGAAGATTTCCGCGGTGCCGCAAACCTTGTCCGCGACTCCCTAGAGAGA
>VFKY01000366.1 GCA_009885275.1 Verrucomicrobiota bacterium
GCGTTATATCCACGCGCCAGACGTGTGATGCTGTCTAACAGGATGACCACGTCTTTTCCGGCTTCCACAAGACGCTTGGCCCGTTCCAGCACTATTTCTGCTACTTGAGAATGACGCTTGGGGCTCTCATCGAAAGTGGAGCTGTATATTTCTGTGCTGACACTCTCCTCAAAATCAGTAACTTCCTCGGGCCGCTCATCGAGCAACAGTACGATCAAGCTAATTTCGGGATGATTGATGGTGATGGAACGCGCAATGTCTTTGAGCAAGATCGTTTTTCCAGAACGCGGCGACGCACAAATCAATGCTCTTTGTCCTTTTCCGAGTGGTGCAATGATATCGACGACTCGAGAGCTGACAGTGCTGGCCTTGGGTGTTTCCAGGATAATCCTTTGAGAAGGAAAGGTGGCGGTGAGCTTGTCAAAATCAACGGCGGACTGCCATTCCTCCATAGGTTTGTCCTCCACTTCAAGAATGCGATCCATCGCCAAAGATTTTTCCTTTTCCCGGGGAACCTTTAAGGTGACTTTGATTTTCTGCCCAGGTCTAAGATTGAATTTTCTAATGACAAATATCGGGACAAATATGTCTTCCGGTAGTGGGATGAAGTTATACTTGGGGTAACGAATGAGCCCAAAATTATCCTGCTGCATCTCAAGGAATCCCTCAACAAATACCTTGGTTCCATGCTGAAGCATCCATCCCAGCAAATCGACGATTAACTGGTGCTTGGTTCGGCTGCCATTGAATCTCCATCCCAGTGTTGTCGAGAGTGTTTGCAGATACCCTAATGTGCTTGTCTGCAATTCATTAATGCTTACCTCTTCTGGAAAGGGCGCGCTAGGCTTGTGGTTGAGTGGGGTAGGATCAATAGATTTTACTGGCTCCTTTATTTCAACATTTGTCATTACTGTTACTGGCGGCTCAATAGATGCTTCGCTAATAGGAGCGGCTTCATTAATAGGCGTGTCGGGTGTGACTTCTAGAGGAAGCTCACTGGTTGCTGTTTCCAGCGTCGATTCGGGGTTCATTTCTCTGTTTTCTTCACTATGCATGCTATGCAGGTATCTGTTGCATTAGGATTTGGGCCTGAAGCTTAAGAGCCTCTTCGCTCCCTTCGTTCCAGATCACTATGTCTGCTAATTCCATTTTACTCTTGAGAGGCATCTGCGCTTGAAGCAGACCCTTTGCAATTGATGCTTCAAGTCCACGTTCTTGTATCAGCCTTTTCATTTGAACAGTGGCACCTGTAGCTACAACGATCGTAAGGTCCACTGTGAGTTCGTGTTTAGATTCGTAGAACAATGGCACTTCCGCAATCAAAAGTTGCATTTCTGATTCAAGGGCTAATTTCCGTGCCATTAGCTCTAATTGAGCAAATACCCGCGGATGCAGGATTGATTCCAGTTTTAAACGGAGATTCTCATCACTAAATACAGCGGCCCTTAAGGCCTTTTTGTCGAGGTTACCATCCTCTAAAAGGAGATATTGCCCTAAATTCAAGGCTATCTCATTTTTTACATCTTCCTCAAACAACAGTTGAGTGACGGCCTCATCACTGCTGAAAATCGTAGTTTTATCGTAACATGATTTCAGTATTTTACATAAATGCGACTTCCCGCAAGCTGCGCCTCCTGTAACTACCCATATTTTCATTGAGAGCGGTAAATAAATTGGGCGAACCACTTTCATGGTTCGCCCAGCATTAATGGTATAACGATGCAGAAATCAAGTTAAGGCGTCGGAAGAGGCAATATCCCGGGGCCACCAGTTGCGGATGCCGTACCTACCGCAGCGGGAACTTCTGTTGTTGTTGTAACAGAGGAGCCTCTAAGAGGTTGACCAGATGGATCAATAAGC
>VFKY01000008.1 GCA_009885275.1 Verrucomicrobiota bacterium
GAGAGTTGATTCGTCGACGTGCCATGTTGGTGCTTATGTCGGACTTTTTGACTCCGCTCGATGATTTGGAGCGTGATTTGGGTTTGCTCGCTGCCATGCAACATGATGTGGTCATTTTTCATGTGCTTGATCCAGCAGAGTTGGATTTCGCATTTACGGAGCCTGCGTTGTTCACGGATGGTGAATCGGGCAAGACCCTTTTATTGGAACCTTCGATGGCGCGGGCAGGTTATCTGTCGCGACTGCAAATACACATGGACCGACTTCGTGCCATCTGTGCGAAGCAAGGCGTTGAATATCGACTGGTCCGCACGGATGAGCCGATGGAGCATTCACTTTTTGAATTTCTTAATGTGCGTCGTGGGGTTTCTGCCAGACACCGCGCTGCCCCTCGAACCGCCGCATGAACTTCCTCTTTCCACTATACATGTTAGGAGCCCTGGCGGTGGCCATTCCTATCATGCTGCACTTCCGTCGGCAACCACCACAGAAGGCGGTGCCCTTCAGCACGCTGATGTTTCTTGAACAAACCCCGGTGCCACCGAAGACAAAACGAAAACTAGAAGACTGGCTATTGCTGGCATTACGCTGTCTGGCGTTGCTTCTACTGGCTCTTATGTTTTCCCGACCGTTCCTTCCAACGGTAGTATTATCTAGTGGTGGCGTTACGACTAACTGGTGTGTTCTTGTTGATGTAAGCGCTTCAATGCGTCGTGAAGGTGCTTGGATTGAAATGCAAAAGCAGCTAGAAGATGCACTGCAATCCGTAAAAGAATCGGATACTCTCACCTTGATCACTTTTGATCGGGAACCGCATATCATCTTTGGATTTGATGCTTGGAAAAGCACTGTGATGGGTTCACGGAAAGCCGCGTTGGCACAGGTCGTAAAAAAAATAGAACCTGGATGGGGAGGTACAGATCTTGGGAAAGCTTTGGTTTATGCATCGGAGCAACTTACAAGTATTCATGATGCATCACCCAAGCGGATGGTGCTTATCAGTGACTTGCAACACGGTGCGGCATTGGAGGCTCTTCACGCGGGATCATGGCCCGATGATGTTGCGGTGACCTTGATGAAAGTAAATGCGGCATGGCAAAATAATCTAACTTTGACACCGGCATCAAGTGCCATGGACATCGGGGCAGAATCTGTTTCTACGAAGAGCAGTAAGACGTCTGATGTTGGAGAACAATTGCGCGTTCGAGTCAGCAATAGTCGTGATTCCAGCACAGAGAAATTCAGCTTAGCATGGAAGGGTGGTGACGTGAAAGTTGAAGCTACCGTGCCACCTGGAGGCAATCGCATGATATTGGCACCTTCGCGCTCTTCATCAAATTTGGAGGGGGAGCTTATGCTTACAGGCGATAAGATTGATTTCGATAATCGTCTGCATGTGGCGAGTTCTCGACCTCGGGAATTACGAGTGCTTTGTATCGGAAAGAAGCTCTCTCGCACGGAGATTTCTTCGCCTCTGTTCTATTTGATTCGCGCATTGCAACCGACAGCTTCGATCAACCCATTGATAGTTGAAAAGGACGCAGTCAATCTTCTGGAAAATGATGTCATCAACAGTGATGTCGTTTTTGTTTTTGGAGAGACGAATGAAACTACGGGCACTTTGCTTGCTGGGGCACTGCAAGCAGGTCGTTCCATTGTTTATGTCGCAGACGAAGGTGATCGTGGATCGCTTTTGAATCAGCTTTGCAAAACGACCGATATCTCACTGACTGAGGCGGCGACGAAGGATGCGTTGCTTCAAGATATGAATTTTGATCATCCGCTGCTTCATGGTTTTGCAGAAGCTGGTGTGCGTGACTTTACCAAGGTTCGTTCATGGAAGCATCGTCTTCTCCAATTGCCGTCGACATTGAATGAAAAAGCGCAGGTTATAGCACGATTTGATGATCGTAGTGTGGCTTGGGCGGAGATCCCTGCGGATAAAGGACGCATACTCTATTTGGCAAGTGGTTGGTCTCCTTCGGACAGTCAGCTTGCGGTTTCCTCTAAGTTTGTTCCCATGCTCTACGCCATGTTTGCATGGACTGTGGGCGATTCCATAGAGCAGCAAGGCTGGACTGTTGGTGATGCTCTTCCCGCTAGATTGGGATCATGGAAGGGAATAGTGCCCGTTAAAACCCCTGATGGGAAAGTCGTCAATTGGGATACTTCGGCACCATTCCTGGAAACTCAAGTGCCCGGTGTTTATCAGATTGGAGAAGGCAACGCTGCCCAGCCTGTCGCCATTAATCTTTCTCCGAACGAAGGTCATCTTGCTCCGATGGAATTGGAGCGATTGAAAGATCTTGGCGTAAAAATATCCTCTTCACTAGCGTCGTCATCGGAGGCGGTTGACTCATCATCACAGACGCAAATGGAGGGATATGAACATGAGCTTCAGCAGAAAGGCTGGAAGTTTTTGCTGCTCACTGCCATTGCCATTTTACTCATTGAGACGTGGCTGGCGGGAAGGCTGGGCGCACGCCAAACGGTATCCGTTGTCACCCCCACCTAAACCATGAATGCTTCACCACTATCACGTGCGCTGGAACAGCGCCTTAAGCCGCTAGTCGATTCGGAGCGCTATCTCTGGCGTCGCAAGATTCAAGTCATTGGCTTTTTTTTGGCGGCCTTGTTGTTGCCATTGCTGACTTGGATTTTTTGGAAAAATGGCTATTCCCTTCACTTCTTGTGGCTTGTAGGTATGGGGGCTGCGATATTGATTTTGCTGTTGTCTTCTTTCAGTGCCAAGCATCGGCGAATTGAATTGTCGCAACTCGCAAGACGAGTGGAGAGAGAGCATCCGGAATTACAGGCAACCTTGCTCACGGCCTTGGATCAAGCTTCAGGGAACAAACCTTTAAGTTATCTTCAAGAGTGTGTGATGCATCAAGCGCTGTCTCACAGCA
>VFKY01000264.1 GCA_009885275.1 Verrucomicrobiota bacterium
TCAGTTCCTCGTAGAGAGGCCGCAACTGCGTCCTCAGTTTTTCCAGAGCATAGCGATACCGGCTCGCCGCCGTGTTGAGCGGAATGCCCTGGGCTTCCGCGATCTCCTCAAAAGTCAGTCCATCCCAAAGCTTGAGCTGCATGAGGGTGCGCTGTTCCTCCGGCAGGGTTTGCATCGCCGCCGCGAAGTGCCGGGCGAGCACGGCCATGTCAGGATCGGGCAAGACTTGATGTCCTCCCTCCAGCTCCTGCATCAGGCGCTCCTCGGAATCCCACCGCACCTTGCGACGGCGCAACCAGTCGATGGCGAGGTTGTGGGCAAGCCGGTAAACAAAAGCCTTCTCGTTCTGCAAAGCCGCTTTGATATCCGTGCGTGCCAGTTTGATGAACAGTTCCTGCAGCAGATCGCGCGCATCGGTCTCCGTTTTCGTGAACGTCACCAGATAATGAAACACGCCTGATGCATGGGCATCGTAGCAGCGTTCAAGTTCGGAGTCAGTCATGGAGGCGTTTGATAAGTATCTTCAGATGACATGACGCAATGGAGCGAGTTTTTTGTTTGTCTTAAGTAAACTTTTCTTCAATCCCATGACAACTCCCTTTCAAAAGCCCGTGTCATGTAATCGCGTATTGAGACAGCCTTGGCTTGCGCGGCCGTGGATAAACTGGCAGTCTTCTCTCTAACTGCGATAGCGTCAGATGGCCCGATATCTCTTACTTCTCACTGTTCTTTTACTACAGCCACTGAGCGCTTCGGCTTCTCCATGGTCATGGTTCCATGCCGATTTGAAGCGCATTGAGAAAGAAAAAGAAGCCCTGAAAAACAGCCTTGAGAAAACGACGAAGCTTCCTGCGCCACAGTCCATTGAACGTGTAGGATTTCACAGTGGGTTTGCCCAGCAAAAAGACACCGTTCGCTGGGTGCAACTGGACTTGGGAAAGGAGCAAGACCTCAGCTCCATTGTCGTGGTGCCATCTTTTTTCGGTAATGAAGAAGCCTATGGCTTCCCTCAGCGTTTTCGTGTCGATGCCTCGAACGATCCTGCTTTTGAGGATTCCATCACCTTGCTGGATCACACCGCCATGGATTACCAACCAACCCTCGCCCCACTTTTCATCAAAACGGGAACCCTGCAAGTTCGCTTCATTCGTTTCACCGCCACCAAATTGCGCGCTTCATCGAACGGTCGATCTTTTTTCTTCAGTCTCGGAGAACTGCTCGTGTTCTCCCAGCACTCCAATACCGCCGCACGTACGTCGCTCACCTCCAGTCTTGCCGTCGAGAGTCCGCCAACGTGGAGCACGCAAAACCTCGTGGATGGAACGAGCGCACTGGGCATTGCCACGTCTCCCAGCACCATAAAAAGCAATGGGTGGCATGGAGGGATCTCTAACACTCAAAACAAGCTCCAATGGGTGCAGGTCGATCTTGGCTCCTCACAGGCATTGCAGGAAGTGCGGCTCATCCCCGCGCATCCTCCTGACTTCGCCGACCGGACCGGCTTTGGTTTCCCGATCCGTTTCAAGGTAGAAGCTGCCGAAGAAGCAACCTTCAAAGAACCGAAAGTAATCATCGATGCAACGGCCCATGATTTTTCAAATCCCGGCGACAATCCCGTGCCGTTACCCACCATGGGGATCAAAAGCCGTTACATCCGCGTCACCGCCACCAAGCTCTGGGAGCGCAGCGGCGACTATGTCTTCGCCCTTGGCGAACTACAGGTTATTGGCGAGGGGAAGAACCTTGCTCAAGGAGGATCTGTAACTTCATTCGACTCGACCTTGACCGCTTTGTGGAAACCCGAATTCCTCGTTGATGGTCTTGCACCCAGTGGTGTTCTTGTAGAGTGGGAATCATGGCTAAACCTACTGGCCAGACGCCATGACCTCGATCAAGCATGGCAGTCCCTTGCAACAGAGGAAACCGTTGCCCTGCATGTGGCCCAGCGCCGCGCCATGGGCTGGGCTACTGGTGGAGGGATCGCCTTGGCCGCCGCCTTCATCGTCAGCCTCCAGAGAAACCGTCAAAAACGCCGACGCGAGATCGAAGCCCTGCGTGAAAGCATTGCCCGCGACTTGCATGATGAAGTGGGCAGTCATCTCGGCAGCATTTCCCTAGCCAGCGAACTGGCCCTTCACTCAGGCACCTCTCCCGAGGAAGCGCGCAACAGTCTCGATGAAATTCACCGCATGTCGCGTCAGGCTGCGGAATCGATGCGCGGAATTGTCTGGCTCATTCGCGAAGGGGGCGAACCCTCATTGGATCGACTCATTCAAGCGTTGCGTGAGAGTGCCACAGCACAACTAAAGAGCATCCGTTGGGATTTATGCACACAAGACAATGCTCCTAATGTATCGGCCTCACTCGACTTCCATCGACATGTCTTTCTCTTCTTCAAAGAAGCCATACACAATGTCATCCGACATGCTCAAGCAACTTCCGTGGAAATTACGGCGTATTGGACAACCGAACAATTTCAACTCACCATCACGGACAATGGACAAGGCTTCGATCCAACAAAATCCTCAGACGGCAGCGGCTTGAAAAATCTAAAGTACCGGGCAGCGACACTGGATGGACAAATAGAAATTTGCAGTGTGCCCAATCAAGGCACCACCATAAAACTCACCGCTCCGCTCCTCTAAAAATATGGCTTCTCCGA
>VFKY01000363.1 GCA_009885275.1 Verrucomicrobiota bacterium
ATGGCTTTCGTCTTGATCGCGGTTTCCAAGTTTTACTCACTGCGTATCCAGAAGCAAAGCGCATTCTTAATTACGAAGCCCTTGAACTGAAACCCTTTTTTTCCGGTGCTGATGTTTTTCGCGGAGGACGGTTTAACCGAGTTGCGGATCCGACACGTCATCTTTGGCAGGCATTATACAACTACTCAAACGAGCTTGGAAACTTCCACGACAAGTGGTTTATCATGCTCCTGCGCAAACAACTGGAGACACTCCAAGACGTGCCTCGCACGACAGATGATGAAACCACAGAGCACTTGCTCAAGACATATGGCTTTTCCAAAGAAATGATCGACCGTTTTTTTCGAGCCTTCTTTGGGGGTATTTTTCTTGAACGTGAACTACGCACCAGCGCAAGGATGTTCCAATTCATTCTGGCGATGATGAACGAAGGCGAAAGCAGTCTTCCCCGTCTTGGTATGCAGGCCATTCCTGATCAACTTGCAGCAAAACTACCCAAAGACTGTATCCGATTAAAGACAGCGGTCAGCTCAGTAGCTCCCAACAAAGTAGTGCTCGCGAACGGAGAAACACTATCTGCAAAGCATATTGTTCTAGCTGTCGATGAATGCGCGGCGGGAAGATTATTGCATGGTGAAAATGACAAAGCTCCGTTGCAACGCGCTGTCACCTGCATGTATTTTTCGACCGACGACAAAGCGCTAACTCATGATCCCATTATTTTCCTAGATGGCGAAGGGCGCGGTCCCGTCAATAATGCCGCTATTCTCAGCAACATCTCTGAAGACTATGCGCCAGAAGGTCAACACCTCATCAGTACGAGTATTCTCGGAGCACCAGACAGCGCTGAACTGGAGAGCATCGTACGTGATCAACTGACCGATTGGTTCGGTCCTAATGTGAAAAATTGGCACCACCTTCGCACCACCAAAATCGCTAACGCCCACCCAGAGAGTAGGCAAATGCATATCGGTGATGAACCAGGCCAAACGATTATCGCCCCGGGACTGTATCGCTGCGGAGACTATGTGCAGGATGTCTCTATCAACGGTGCGCTGATCAGTGGACGCCGTGCCGCAGAGGCCATCATGGCTTCGAGATAAAAAAGTTGGAGCAAGTATATCTTGCCCGTAAATACCATAGAACAATGCTTACGGGCAAGATGCCCGCGCTACCTTATGAGAAAGCTAGCGATGTTCAATAACATCAGCATCAGCAAAGCGCACCTTGGGGAGCGTTGCATAGCGATCATCCTCTGACCGATAGCCTGCGGGACATAGCACTGCGGTTGTCAAACCACGAGCGGTTAAACCAAGAATCTCGTCAAACTTATCTGTCTCGAATCCTTCCATGGGACAGGTGTCGATACCAAGTAAAGCCGCACTGGTCATGAATTGGCCCAGAGCAATGTAAGACTGACATTTCGCCCACTGCGCCAAATCCTTTTGGGACAGACCGTTCACGGTCTTCATGATCATACCCTTAAATCCTAACAAGGCATCTGAAGTGCCCCCGCGAATTTCAGCAATACGCTGCATGTTGGCATCAACATCAGCTTCCGCATAACCATTGCGTACAGTCATGACCACAAGATGCGACGCATCGGCTATCTGACGTTGATTCCAAGCGAAGGGCACAAGCTTCTCTCGCAATGCTTTATCGGTGATGACAAGAAATTTCCAAGGCTGCAAACCAAAAGAAGATGGAGTCAATACCAGTGATTGCTCCAAAGCCGACCAAGTATCCTTTGAAATATGCCTGGAGGCATCAAAGACTTTGGTCGCATAACGCCATTTAAGCGAATCGAGAAGTTGGGAAGGAGTTATGGTGCTCATCTTTAGACATGATTTATTAGATTTAGATAGGATTAACAGGATTGCTATTATGAATTAACACTCCTGTGAATCCTGTCTAAACTATCGCTCATCAATCGGCACAACCTTCTGTCCATAGGGCTTGCCGATGTATTCTGATAGTGGACGAAACAGACGGTTCTCACTCCACTGCTCCAGCACATGAGCAGTCCAACCACTCATACGGGAAATAGCAAAAATAGGAGTGAAGAGATCGGTCGGAATACCTAAGCTGTAATACACTGTGGCACTGTAGAAATCGACATTTGCGTTCAGCCCTTTTTGCTCGCTCATGATGGTGGCGATCCGTTCCGACATTTGAATCCACTTGGCATCACCGAGTTGATTGCTGAGTTTGATGGCCATCTCCTTGAGATGTGGAGCACGCGGATCAAGCACTTTGTAAACCCGATGTCCGATGCCCATGATCTTTTTCTTTTGAGCGAGCGCGTCTTCCACCCAAGCATCGACTTTGTCCAAATCACCGATTTCTTCAAGCATGTGAATAACGCCTTCATTGGCTCCGCCATGCAATGGTCCCTTGAGGGCACCAATAGCAGCACTGATGGCTGAATACATATCGCTCAAGGTCGAAGCAACGACGCGTGCCGTAAATGTACTGGCATTGAATCCATGCTCTGCGTGCAAGACATAAGCCACATCGAGTGTCGCTTCCGCCTCTTTCGATGGCACTTCGTCGTTGATCAAATAAAGGAAGTGTGCGGCTTCACCCAAGTCTTTGCGTACAGGTGGTAATGACAATCCTTGTCTGGCACGATGAAAATACGCGGCGATAATCCCGATCTGAGAAACCAATTTCACAGCGGTGGCCAGCTCTGCTGACATCGTCAAATCATGACGCATGGTGTCGTAACAACCAAGCATGGAAACGGCAGTCCGCATGATGTCGATCGGCTTGGCGGTTTTCGGTGCACTTCTCAGAAAATCAATCACGCCCTGTGGTAACTCCCGCTCCGCGCGCAAGGCGGTAACAAACTGGTCATACTCCTCACGATTCGGGAGACGATTATGAAAGAGTAGATAAACCACTTCCTCATACGAAACCTTGCCTGCCAATTCGTTTATGTCGTAGCCACAGTAAAAAAGGACGCCTTCCGCTCCCTTTACTTCACCGAGTCTTGTTTCAGCTGCGACAACGCCTTCGAGTCCTTTGGATACCAGTGCCATGATAAAAGTCTAAGTGAGGGTTATTGTTATTTCTTGTAAATTTTAAGCAGAGTCTCTGCCATATCAGCAGGAGAATCAGCAACCGCAATTCCACATTCAGCGAGAATGCGTTTTTTGGCTTCTGCCGTATCATCTTCACCACCAACAATGGCACCTGCATGCCCCATGCGACGTCCGGGAGGCGCGGTTGCTCCAGCAATAAATCCCGCGATGGGTTTTTTACAGTGATCCTTAGCCCAACGAGCTGCTTCAACTTCGGCATTGCCGCCGATCTCACCAATCATGATGATGGCTTCAGTCTCAGGATCTTCATTGAAAAGTTTCAGAACATCCAAATGAGATGTCCCATTCACTGGATCACCACCGATACCGACGCAGGTGCTCTGCCCATAGCCACGTGTGGTCAATTGCCATACCGCTTCATAAGTGAGCGTGCCAGAACGAGAAACCACACCCACTTTACCACGTTTGTGGATATAGCCGGGAGCAATTCCAATACGACAACCGCCATGTGATTTATCACCCGTACCAGGCGTTACTAGTCCGGGACAATTCGGACCGATGAGACGAGTCTTACTCCCCTGCATCGCCGATTTCACGCGGATCATATCATTCACAGGTATGCCTTCCGTAATGCAAACCACAAGATCCACTCCAGCATCCACGGCTTCAAGAATGGCATCTGCCGCAAAAGGAGGTGGGACAAATATTACACTCACAGTGGCACCCGATTGTTTAACCGCTTCGCCCACGGTGTCATAAATCGGCACCTTGTGCGTGCTGTGATCAAAAGTCAGGCCGCCCTTACCTGGGGTGACACCCGCAACGAGCTGCGTGCCGTAATCGAGTGATAACTTTGCGTGACGGGAACCGAAGTCGCCGGTGATCCCCTGCACAAGCAGGCGGGTGTTGGAGTCAACGAGGATGGCCATATATCAGTTAGTCGGAGCGTCAGTAAATCAGTGATGGAGAAATGAACGTGGAGAGTGTCAGGCAGCTTTGATGGCGGCGACGATTTTCTGGGCCGCGTCGGTGATGTCAGCCGCAGGGGTGATGGCGAGTCCGCTGTCGACCAGCGTCTTCTTGCCGGCTTCGACATTGTTGCCTTCCAGACGAACCACGAGTGGCAGACTCAAACCGACTTCTCCCGCCGCAGCGACAATCCCGGAGGCCACGATGTTACAATCCATGATACCGCCAAAGATGTTCACC
>VFKY01000188.1 GCA_009885275.1 Verrucomicrobiota bacterium
AATGAGCTTCTGCCGTACGCCCGCGTCCTTCGACCATGGATGCCAGTCTTCGATCACGCGCGTCTCAAGTGTCGAGGCATCGCGAGCCGACATCATGTCATAGCGCCCAGCGATGATCTCGGCGTGCGATGCGGCTGTGAAACAGATCAGGGAGAAGCAAAGAGCCGAGAGGAATTTCACCATAAGTTTTAGGAGTGATCGAAGTATTTCTACTCTGCCTGCTTGCGAACTTCCTCGTCACTCAACGCTCGAGAGATGAAGCTAAAGTCATCCATACAACCGGCTAGGTTGCGGATGGGTTGCTGAATTTTATCGGGCGAAGGTGTCCAATTGCCCAACTCAACGATACCAGGACTCAGCACCACAGGTTGCTTGATCGGATGATTCGAGATGGCTTTGCCATCGACATAAAATCGCACCTGTTTAGCTGCGAGGTCATACGCCACAGCGAGATGAATCCACTGACCAAAGCGCTCTGGTGTAAAAATTATTGGGCTGATATAATCGTTCCAAATCAACCCACCCGAGGTTACGCCAATCCCAAGACAGAGTGAGCCATCATGCAAAACCTGCCAATGCACGTAGCCTGCACCGAGTCCTTGACTCATGCAGAGTGAACTTTGACGCACATTCAAACCTTGAAGTTGCACCCAAGTCGCCATTGTTATCTGCTTATACTCGCCCGGAACGAAAAGACGTACCCGATCACTCAAACTCCGAAATTGCAATGCATGTTTCCCCGGCCAGCGACCCTGCGTCCATGTGCAACCAACAATACTAGCGGCCTCGATATTTTGTCCATTAACCGCTAAGTTACGCAACGAACGTGCACCTGCCCCTTCTTGAAAATCGAGTCGCAAACGCAAATCGGGATCTTCGTTCCATCGCGCTGAAGATTTTCCCCAATTTTCAAACGCCAGACGCTGCGATTGATTTACCCGTGCATCCAGATCACCACTGAACGCAAACGCCGAAGCGTTCGCCAAGAGTTCACGAGTGGAACCAGATTTATCCAACCCTGTCGCATTACCGGTGGTGAGCTTGCGCATTTGAACTTGTGGTTGATGCAACTCCACTTCTCCTTTGAAAACATGCAACTCAGGTGAAGCCTCATTCAGATCCAAGCCAAAGTCTGTGCCCAAATCTACAATATCTCCCTTCGGAGTGCCTAAGCGAAAACCGCGAGCCTGTGGTGGCACATGCGCGCTGAAGCGTCCGTAGCTACAATAAGCCTCACTTGCAGAAACAATTTTAATTTCTGCGGGACCTTCGATTCGGAGTTGCGCTCCTTGAAAAAACTCAATCTCCGCCACTCCACTTTGCAAACGAAATAAACCAGGTGACAGCGGCGCGCTCACGGTCGGTGTCTGCACCGTCTGATCCCATTCCATATTCACACCACGCGACAATACAGCTACACTTAAGGTCGTCGCTTCATCGCGTGAGACTACATTTATCCGGTCAATCACCGCAGGTTTCAGTGTCGCAACCCAAGCTGACCATGCGGCAAGGCCGATGACGATTCCCGCCGCAAGCGCGCCAATATACCATCCCCCGCCACTCCAACGAGACTTGGATGTGACACGTTCGCCGACTACACCACCACTTATTCCGACACCTTCTTCACGGCGCAACGCTTCCCTTTGCGACCATGCCAGTATGCCCGCTTCCGCATCCTGAAACATAAACCACTGACTGCGTGCTTCGGCGGAATTCTTCAATATAGCGTTCAGTCGATCATGCTCTTCCGGTGTAATCAATTCATCAGCTTTGGCGATGAAAAGACGATGCAACTCCTGATGATTTGATTCGGTATTCATGCTCATGCCTCCTGTACCACACGGTTCTTCATACAATCGCCCAACAGTCGACGCAGGATATTTAGTTTATTGTAAAGAGTCTGAGGAGATCGCCCCAGTCGTTGCGCTAGTTCCGCTACTTCCGTGTTATTCAGATAAAACTCACACACCAGTTCACGCCCCGCATCATCCAGTTCCGCGATGCATTGATCCATCGCGGCAAGACGTGTCTCACGCTGATCAAGGTCCGTCACCCGCTCATCAGCAAATCGTTGCATCAGTTCATCATCGAAATGCAATCGCGACCGCGCCGAGACACGTTGAAAATTCTTGGCTTCATAAAATGCAAAACTGCTGGCCCACGCAAAGAAATCTTTACTAGGATCAAACTCCGAGAACTTCCGCCATATAGTCATACTGGCTCGCTGCAAAACATCCTCTGCGTCGGCATTGTTTCCCAGCATCACTCTCAAAAAACCCAAGAGTCGCCCATGGGTCGCATTAAGCAGTGTCACGAACTGCTCCGAAGATGATGATGACTCAGCGTTAGTCGGCATTTGCTAGTATTGTATCAATGACTGGCAATTTACCGAAAATACTATGCTCATACCCGCCCCATCAATTCAACAATGGGCTTGCCGTCATTAACGAGTGCTGTGGGGCGGCCATTGAAATCGTTAATAGTGATCTTTGACGCGTCGATACCGAGGTGCTGATAAATCGTCGCGAGAAAGTCACCGGGACCGCAAGGGCGCTCGATGACATCCTCCCCGCGTTTGTCGGTAGCGCCAATGATGCCACCGGTTTGAATACCACCGCCCGCCCAAATGTTTGAGAACGCACGCGGCCAATGATCGCGACCAGGTTGCAATGTGCCTGTGGCGGCGCTGGCATCCCCAGCACCGGTACTGCGATCAAAGTTGATTTTTGGTGTGCGACCAAATTCGCCGGTGACCACCACGAGCACCCTCTTAT
>VFKY01000346.1 GCA_009885275.1 Verrucomicrobiota bacterium
GAGGAGCAGTTGATAGTTTTCCGTCGTGTACGCGATGAAATTCAACGCGTCTTCGGAGCATATGCTGCGGGAAGATTGGATGAGGCGGCTAAAAGCGTTTTGTAGGGCGGGCGCTCCGCTCGCCATTTCCTTGCTTCATGAGGCGGGCGAAGCGCCCGCCCTACAAGGCGATTTTCTCTACCCTTTGCGGTCCTTGAGAAATTGCACCAGTTCCCCGGCGAGGACTTTCCCGATGCCGTGGACTTGGGCGATCGCTTCCACCGGCGCACGGCGCAATCGTGCGAGCGAGCCAAACTCTCTCAGCAACGCCGCCTTGCGTGTCTTGCTGATATTGGGACAGTCATCAAGGATGCTTTCCGCCATGCGCCGCTTGAGCAAAAGCTGGTGATAACCATTTGCCCAGCGATGCGCCTCATCACGGATGCGTTGAAGTAATTTTAATGCCCCACGATCATGGGGAATGAGAATCGGTTCCGAGCGATCTGGACGAAAAATTTCTTCATGCTCTTTAGCGAGTCCAATAATGGGCATATCATGCAACCCGAGGCGCTGTAACTCCTCTGTAGCTGACGAAAGCTGTCCTTTTCCACCATCGACAATTACCAGATCAGGAAGCGTAACATAGGTGGTGCCCCTATCACCTTTTCCCTGCTCCAACCTACGCATGATTTCCAATGCATTTTCCTGCGACTCATCTTCCGCCTTCAAGTCTCCTCCTTCAGCCTTTGCTTCGAGTAATACCCGCATGTAACGACGCCGTACCACTTCGCTCATAGCTGCGAAGTCATTTTGGCCGCTGACAATACGAATGCGATAGCGGCGATAATTAGCATTATCCGGCACCCCGTTTTTGAATCGCACCATCGATGCGACACAATGGGCTAATCCGATGTTTGCAATGTCGAAACATTCCATCACCAGCGGTGGACGATCCAAGCCAAGAATTTCCTGCAACTCTTTCACATCGCTCATCGGATCAAGCGTGCTCATGACTTTGGCGCGCGCGCCTCGCTCAAAACTTCTGCTGGGGGTAAGGGTCGTCTTGAAGTCTTCGATCATATCACGCAGCTCCGCAGCTCGCTCAAAATCCAGTCGCAACGCCGCCTTCTGCATCTCTTCTTCCAATCTCACCAGCAAGCATTTGGACTTCCCGTCAAGAAAATCACACGCCTGCTGAATATTACATCGGTATTCTTCTTCGCTGACTCTGTTGATGCATGGCGCAGAGCATTTTTTTATAATGTCATTGTTGCAATGCTTGTAGTCATTTTCATCTGGTCGCATCGGGCGACAGACCCGCAGACCGAATTCGCGATTCATCCAGCTCAAAGTCGTGCGCAGCGCATTCGAATGGACAAAGGGGCCAAAGTAGCGTGCCCCATCATCCTTCTTCATACGTGTATAAATGAAGCGGGGAAATGGATCAGCCATCTGAACCTTCACCATAAGAAACCGTTTATCATCGCGGAAGCTAATGTTGTACTTGGGACGAAACTCTTTGATCAACTTGCCTTCTAACAGGAGTGCTTCGGTATCCGTGCGTACCTCATGCGTTTCAAAATCCCAAATACTTTCAATTAACGCGCGCGTCTTGATGTCCGCCTTCCTTGCTCTTGATGGCATGAAATAGCTGCTCAGTCTCTTTCGTAAATCCTTGGCTTTGCCTACATAGATGACGCGATGAAGACGATCACGCATGATGTATACGCCCGGCTGATGCGAAACATCATGGAGCCGTTTATAGAGATCAGGTTTTTCGCGCGGGAGAGACATGAGCCTACTAGATTACGCCTGCCGGGACGATGATAAAGCGCTTATTAAAAAGAGACGTCCCCTGGCTTTTGTCGCAAAGAAGCAAAGGAGCAAAGTTATGCATTTTCTTTGCTTCCTATGCTCCTTTGCGACGAAACCATATGACAGTCAATTTACGGTAACACGCACACCTCTCCAGCATTCAATGCCGACTAAACCGGCAAACTAAAGACCGCTCTCGCTCCCGCGTTTCCATCACGATTTTCCAGCTCCACCTTTCCACCGTGAAGCAGCGCTGCCTCTTTCACAAAACACAGTCCCAGTCCCGAGCTCTTTTTTCCACTCTGCGGGCGTGGCAGGGAATAGAATCTCTCAAACACGCGTGATTGCGCATACTCAGGAAGACCAGCACCTTCATCTTCTACTATAAAACAGGCGCGATCATCCATGACCTTCAATCCAATGGAGAGGGTGCCCCCATCGGGTGAGAAATCTGCCGCGTTTTGAACCAGATTATTGAGCGCCGTATGCAAGAGAAACGCATCGCCCTTCACATGAACCTCATCGTCTATCCAACAGTCCAACTTCAATCCGCGCTTCATCAATAACGGGGCGTAATGCTCAC
>VFKY01000164.1 GCA_009885275.1 Verrucomicrobiota bacterium
AAACACCAGACTTATCAAAGTCTGGCGGAATCGACGGGACTCGAACCCGCAACCTCTGCCGTGACAGGGCAGCGCTCTAACCAATTGAGCTACAACTCCAACCTTGACCTTGGTGTTTGACCACCGAGGAGGGCGAGATAGTAGCGGGAATCATAGAGCGTGCAAACGCAAAATGCGCTTTTTCTTCTTCACAGAGAACGATGAGCGCGGCACCTCCTTCGAGCTTTCAATGGCACAAAATTTATCGAAGCAACAGGGCCCTTTGAATTCACAGGCGAGACGCCCGCCCTCCCTTATTTCTATTATTCTAACTCTACTTTAAGGTCATCAAAGTAGATTGGAGTACCAGAAAACAACGTGCCCCAGACGGAGCATTTCCCTTGCCCCTTCAGTGTCGTGTCCTCATGCGTGAACTGGGCTTCTTTGGGCTCTGGATCGGATGCAAGCCAAGCTTTGCCTGCAATTGTCCATTTACCTTCGGCGACTTTCTTCACATCAAGCTTTAACTTCAACCACGCATCGCTCTTCCATTCAAACGGAACCGTTTTGATGATCTCGTCGCCCTTCGTCAGTTGCAGTTCCTTTTTTGCAGGAAAGACCAAAATGCGATAACCGCTCTGTCCATGCACACCGATACCGAAACGAGGTGTGCTGCGTCCCACCTTGGTCGCAAAAACACGTCCCTCAAAACTTGCACTACCTGCTGCAGAATCTCCGATGAGGGCATTAGAGTCCGACAAATCTCCACTAATCCCAATCTCCAATGCTTTGTTGCCGTCCTTAGCCACAATACTAAACTTGCCTTCCACGACAAAAACTTCTTTCGGTGGCTCGCCTCCCGACAATGCTTCAAAATCCAGAGCTAACTTACGAGTGTCAGCCAGAGCAACCAAAGAGACAGTGACCAGTAGAAGAGTGAAATATCGTTTCATGAAAGTATGTGGTTTTTAGATGCTGGCCATAAAGCCTGCTCTGATAACTCACCAAATATCAATAAGTGGACGAACTATTATATGTCTTCTCTTAAAAGAAACAGCGCTTCCTCCACGCTCATGCCTTCATGAACAATCGCGGACAAACTGCGAGCCATAGCCGCAGGGTTCTGATACTGCCAAACATTGCGACCAATGGCGACACCTGAGGCACCAGCCTGCATGGCATTATGAACCATGCTGAGAAGATCAAGTTCATTGCCAGTGGCAGCTCCTCCAAGAACGATCACCGGCACATAGCAGGACTCCACGATGCGGCGAAAGTGTTCCACTGTGCCATCAATGGGGTAAGCGGTTTTTACAACATCTGCACCTAATTCGGCAGCAAGACGCACGGTAAATCCAATGTTCTCCACGGTGTATTTATCAGTCTGCCCCAAACCATAGGGTAACGCTTCTAGAATGACTGGTATATCGAGCTCAAGGCTTTCACTTATGAGATCAGAGCAGTTTTGAATGAGTGTCGCTTCATTATCTGCAAAGGGGAAAAGCATGTTCATCACCGCAGTAGCTCCCACCATCTCAGCCTCCTCGATACCGTACACATTGATGCTCCCAGCCCCAAGTCCCGTAGTTCGAACGTTGTAAACATCCGTGCGAAGGCAAAGTCCTTTGCCTGTAAGAATGTCATCCGTGCGTAGAGCTAGCCCGAAATTCAAAACATAACCATCCACGTATGGATTCAGCATATCAATCAGACCAATGGGATCCTCCAAGCCAGGCACGGGAATAGCCACGCCATGATCAATGGGAAGAATGACGGTCTTACCGTCGCGAAAGAAGGTGTTGAGGTTATCTTGTC
>VFKY01000139.1 GCA_009885275.1 Verrucomicrobiota bacterium
ATGGGGCAACCGCTTTGCGGTTGGTGGGCTTGACCGTGATTCCACGGGTTAAAACCCGTGGCTATTCATGGGGTATCGCGTTGCGATACGGGGAAATATTTAGCTGATAAAGCTGACAATTTCGCGAAGCGTCTTGGAGTGCGCGGTGTGTGAGCCGCGCTTTCGCCGGGTGATTGGAGATCAAATAGCAGGCAATGTGATCTGATGCTTGATCCGTTGCAGACCTGCCCAAAGCGGCGCTCTTGCGCGCCGCACTCCAAGACGCTTCGCGACGTTGGAAGTGTTTTCTGGATTTGTTTAACAGGGCCGATAATTATCGAATTCCCAATCGAACTTTGTTTTAAGTTTTTCGCAAATGGCTTTCCAGTCAGTGCCGTCAGACATTTGCAAAACCTGATCAATTGCAGACAAGACAGCTGGCCACGAATAAGGCTCGACTATGATCGTCTTTATTCGTGAAAGCAGTTTATCGGACATCTGTTGCGCAGCCTGTTCTGATAGCACATTTACATAAAAGAAATCAGCTCCTATTTCTTCTTCAGGTCCAATATGGAGACAAAGCTGGTAAATGACGTTCGAGGGATCTTCAGGACACCACGTTTCTATGGGATCGTGGTCAAAACAGTCCTGGCCCTTAAGTTTTGGTTTCTTCTCTCGTATAAACTCACTCGTTCAAATATCCAATAACCCGCGCCTTAACGCTTCGGTCACGGCCTGAGTTCGGTCCTGCACGCCGAGTTTGTCGAGTACGTTGCTGACGTGGCGTTTCACGGTGTCTTCGCTCAATCCTAGCTGTGCGGCGATTTCTTTGTTGCTGTGGCCTTGGGCAATGAGCGAGAGCACTTCCTGCTCGCGCGGACTGGGCTCGGGACGACTGAGCCGGTCGGCAAGGCGTTGCCCGATGTCTGAGGGAAGATAGCGCTTGCCAGCGGCGACGGTGCGGATGGCCTGTAAGAGGTCTTCGCGTGGTGCTGCCTTTTGTAAATAGCCCAGTGCTCCGGCGCGGAGGGAGCGATAAATGTCTTCATCGCGGGCGAACGAGGAAAAGATCAGGATGCGTGCTCCAGGATGGTCTTTGCATATATTGGCGGTGGCATCGATCCCACTGGTCTTGCCCATTTGTAGATCCATGATGACCACATCTGGCTTGTGCTTTGCGTAACTGATCAAGGCTTCATCTGCATCATTTGCTTCACCAGCAATTTGCAGATCGTCTTCCAGTGCAAGTGATGCCGCTATCCCGCTGCGAACGACAAAGTGATCGTCCACGAGCAATAAACGGATGGGGCGGGTAGAAGCCATGGCACTAATCACACCGGCATGACGGGCAATGCAAGCGACAACTCGACGCTCGTGCCCTGACCGGCGGTGCTGTGAATTTGAATATCTGCATGGATCTTGCGAGCGCGCTCTTTCATGCCTTGCAGACCAAAGTGCCCAATCTGGTTGTCTTTCGTCGCGACATCAAAGCCCTCGCCATTGTCTTCGATTTTAAAGTTCAGAGATTCAGCGCTTGAGTTGGCCATCACTTGGATAGCCGTTGCCTTGGCGTATTTGATAGCATTGTTCACCGCTTCGCGGGTGATGGACAATAGGTGGTGTTGATAAAGGGGAGGGATTTCCGGCAAATCTCCGGCGCACTGGAGTTTCAAGGTGATTGATGTCGTAGCTTGTAAATGCCCAAGTAGAGCGTGTAGTGCTTTATCCAGAGGTATCTCATGCCGCGTCGCATCTCTTAAATCCCAAACGAAGTCTCGCGACTCGGTTTGCAATCGTGAAAGGAGGTGTCGTTGTTGCTCCAACAATTCGCGGGCTTTGACATCAGTGACACGGGTGGTGGCGGCATCGAGTCGAATGGTCAGTCCGGCAAGCTCTTGTTCAAGCGTGTCGTGAAATTCGCGCGCGATGCGTTGGCGCTCTTCCAGAACGGCCTCGGTTTGTGTCTTGTCTTGCAGCAGATGCAGTTGTTTGCCTACCTGTCTTTTTAAGGTAACGGCCCAAGCGAAAGCGAGAATTGCAACGATGGCTACGGCACTAAGAACGAGACTTAGTCGTTTCATGTTCCACCAAGGGGCGGAAGATAGAAGAACCATGTCTTCTGGTGATCGAAGCCACAATTCATAAGCCGTAGGAGAGGCTCGATAGTTTTCGTGTTTAGTAGCCGTGACTCGACAAATGCCGGTGAATCGCGCGGTGACACCAATATCAATGGGGGCAAAAGCTCCGTTGGGATGGATGACCTTGATGTTGCGATTTCCAGATTGCACAAGGATGGCTGACTCATTTTCCATGGATTGGAGAATACTGGCATCGAGGGTGATAAGATCAGAATCACAAGTGCCGTTTGAAAGGTCTTTCGATAAAACTTTAAGCGGCATTGGAGAGGCTTCCTTTCCGAATATTCGGAAAGTTGCATCCGCAAGGTAAGCACTGAAAACCCCCATTTCCGGGAAGCCCAACGCTTCCACGACATCACCGGGCTTTACGGACAGGCTTGTCTGCGTTTGGACATAGAGACTTCGATCCTGATCTCTAAGAAACAGGCCACCGTTGATCACTCCGCTTAGTGCAACGCCTCGCACCATCATCCGGTGCAGAGTTGATTTGTTCGTTGTGAAGTCCAGCAAAGTGGAGAGAGGTTGGGCCTTGATGGCGAAGGGATCCACCGGTGGCTTTTCTACAATCGTGATGGCCTTGCCGTCTGCCACTCGCACATAGGGGAGCACCAGTTGATGGCGATCATTGATCGCACCCGCGGCCAAACCTTGGATACGGA
>VFKY01000220.1 GCA_009885275.1 Verrucomicrobiota bacterium
CGCATGGACGACCTTCCGGTCAACCCAACGCGCGCCAAGAATCTCACCAACTTCCGTAGTGCTGGTAACGACAAAAATGCCGCCCTGCCTCCTCCCATGCGTTTCAGTCTCGAGCGCGCCATCGAATACATCGCTCCTGATGAACTCGTGGAAGCCACGCCTCTGAGCATTCGCTTACGCAAGCGCACGCTGAATTCGGGTGAGCGTCAGCGTGAGAAGAAGAAGACCGAAGCCGAGTTCGAAGGCGCGGTCTAATCTCGTGGATTATTTGTCGAAGACTACTCAGCGGATTTCCGTTGAGTAGTCTTTTTTTGCCTTCGCTGCATGCGGTTCCGAAGCGAGATTAGACCCGCCCTGACTCTGTCGTGACTTGGCGCAGTCTTTCCTCGACCGGACCTGTGAGTTGATCCCAAGTGAAACGCCAGTTCCAAAATTCGCCGCTTTTTCCAGGAGTGTTCATACGGGCTTCGCTGCCGAGACCAAGCACATCTTGCAACGGACAGATGGCGAGTCGGGCCTGACTCCTCCAGACGTGTCCGATATAGTCCCAGTTAAGCTCACTGCCGTCGGTTTTAGTGTAGTTCAAAATAGTACGACGTTCCGCTTCGACCATCGCTTCCGTGCGTGTGGTGTGTTCATCCGCGCCGCTGTTAAAGAGGCCGAGCACGGTGTCATTATCATGGGTTCCCGTGTAAGCCACACTGTCATCTGGATAGTTCTCCGGCACGTATTCAGGGGCGAGGGAGTCAGCGCCGAACGCAAACTGCATCACCCTCATGCCGGGGAATCCGTGACGGTCCCGCAGCTCGATGACATCGGGCGTGATGAGTCCAAGATCTTCCGCGATGATGGGCAACTCGCCCATGTCCTCACGCAGGGCATTGAAGAGCGCATCGCCGGGGCATTCCACCCAGCGGCCGTTGACGGCGGTATCTTCCGTGCCGGGAATTTCCCAGTAGGCGGCAAAAGCCCGAAAGTGATCAATGCGCACGACATCGACCGTGGCGAGAGTTTTGCTCAGTCGTGATTTCCACCAGGCGAAGTTGGTTTGCTGGTGCTTTTCCCAATCATAGAGAGGGTTGCCCCAGCGCTGCCCCGTGGCACTGAAGTAGTCAGGTGGAACCCCAGCAACGACGGTGGGATTTCCATTATCGTCGAGATGGAATAGCCCCTGATTTGCCCATACATCAGCGCTGTCATGTGCCGCGAAAATAGGAATATCTCCAATGATGGAAATGCCAAGGTCGCGTGCTTTTATGCGTACCTTGTTCCATTGACGATGGAATAAAAACTGGAGTGCCTTGGCTTCTTCGATCTCTGCTTCGAGAGAGGACATGACCTCCGCCATGGCTAAATCCTGTCTCAGCGCGATCTCCCTCGGCCACTCGGTCCATGGTTTAAGATCATTCTCAATCTTCAAGGCGTTAAACATCGCCCAGTCATCGAGCCATTCACTCTCACGTTCACAAAAAGCTTCGAAGGCGCGTCCTAGTAATGGACTGGCTTCACACTGCGTCATGAAATTGCGTGCGGCCTTCTTTAAAATAGCCATCCGCACTTCAATCACCGAACCAAAGTCCACTCGCTCATCGGGAAACTCCGGCATCATGGCCAAATCTGCGGGCGTCGCCATTCCATCCATAACCAAGGCATCCAGACTGATGAGCAAGGGATTGCCGGCGTAACTGGAGAGGGATTGATAGGGCGAGTTCCCATAGCCTGTCGGGCCCAAGGGAAGAATCTGCCAGAGCTTCTGTCCCATGCGGTTGAGGGATTCTAGCCAAAGCCCGACACTGGGGCCTATTTCGCCGATGCCAAATCGCCCAGGGAGAGAGGAGGGGTGGAGCAGAATACCGGAGGAGCGGGGCAGCGAAAGCATGACTAGACATGAGCGCAAGCTGCGTGCCGTGCAAGTAGCGAAAAGTGTCCCGCATGGAACTTTTCGCCTGTGGCTTGTATTCAAGTATAACGCTTTGTCCTGAAACGAATCATGAGTGCCGCCAGAGTGGAGCCCACTAGATTGGCCACCAGGTCCCAGCCTGTATTGATATAACCTCCGACGTTCGTGCTCGGCATGGTCAGGGTGGCGATGAATTCGACGATCTCATTGAGCGCGCCGAATCCCATGCCGGCGGCCATGCAAAGGACAAGTAAACCAAACGTGGGTTGGGGTTTGTTGCCGGTTAAGTCGCGGAGTCCATGGTGAAGGAAATGCCAGCAAATCATGGTGGTGATACCGAATCCATAGGCATGAACGATCTGATCATACTTGAGCCGATGAGGAATCAACCAGAGACTGTAAAGCACCGAGTGCTCTCCTTCTGAAGGCAACCACGAAGGAATGGGCACCAAACCTCCTGCCATGTGTAACAGGCCCCACATCGACATCGCCCACAGTAGGCCGCTTGTGAGATTAACTCGCCAGTGCAATAGAGAAACGACTCCGATGAGGATAAGCATCACGACAATATAGAAAATAAACTCCTTGTTTCCGGCGCTGATGGCGGCAGCGATGGACAAAACCATGTACGCCAGCGTGAAGGCAAACAGGGGCAGGAGTCGGGGTTTAGCAGGGGCAGATGCAGAAGGATTCATCGGTCGAACGGGTGAGAGGTTTATGAGGGCGGCATGGGGTCACCTGTGGCCCCTGTTTCAGGAAGAGAGACCTCACTTTTTGTGGTCCAGTAATCGAGAAGATGAGGATTGATGCGTTGCCAGAAGATACCGTGATAGCTTGGCTTCCTCATTTCAAGAACGACGAGCAGCGTGGTCAGCAAAAGACTGGAGGCGATGGTGATGATCCATCCGGGGATTTCCCAGAGGATGGTGGAAGCCGTCAGGACCTCGAAAATTCCCGCCCAGATGAGTTCCGATTTGCGGGCGATGCGGAAGACATTGCAGAAGAGGAAGAAATGCCCCACCACAAAGAGGATGATCAATCCTGCCCACCAGGAATACTGTCCTAGGACATAGGTTCCGATGACTGCGAGGATCAACACCACCACATCCAACACAGAAAGCTGGAATCCTGGCGCAAAGATTGGCTTGGGCATGAAGCGAC
>VFKY01000079.1 GCA_009885275.1 Verrucomicrobiota bacterium
ACCTTGAACCTTAAACCTTAAACCTTAAACCTTGAACCTTGAACCTTGAACCTTAAACCTTAAACCATGAACCTTAAACCTTAAATTCACTGCTCCAACTGCAGCTTCGCTAATGTCTGGTATAGGCTGTGCTCACGGGCAAACAGTTCATCATGCGTTCCCGTCTCGACGACTGTCCCTCCACTCATGACGAGTATATTATCGGCGCGGCGCACCGTGGAAAGCCGATGAGCAATGATGATGCTGGTGCGATTCTCCATCAGCGTATTCAAGGCATCCTGCACGAGACGTTCGCTCTCAGCATCGAGACTACTCGTCGCTTCATCGAGCACGAGTATCGCTGGATTCGCAAGAATGGCCCGAGCAATAGCCACCCGTTGACGCTGACCACCACTGAGTTGTGCACCACGATCTCCCACCATGGTTTGATATCCTTCCGGCATTTTTTCAATAAACAAGTGAGCGTTGGCAAGCTTGGCGGCCTCGATTACTTCATCATTCGTGGCCTCTGGTTTGCCGTAGCGAATGTTCTCTTGAATGGTGCCGCCAAACAACAGCACTTCCTGCGGAACGAGGGCAAAGTTTTTCCGTAAGCTACTCAAGCCATATTCATGCGAAGGCTTACCATCGAGCAATAACTCCCCTTTTTCTTGTTCAAAAAAACGATAAAGCAAACTGATGACCGTGCTTTTTCCTGCACCACTGGGACCAACAAGGGCGATCTTCTGACCAGCCTTCGCTTCAAGATTAAAGTCAGCCAGCACTGCGGCATCAGGACGTGAGGGATAACGGAACCAGATACCACGCATTGAAATATCACCACGCAGTCGGACGGCAACAGCTCCCGCATCTTCTTCGATGGGTTCTTGCAAAATCTCTCGAACCCTTTCGAGTGCTCCCAACGCTTTTTGCAATTGCGAAACCAGCTCAGGAAGTGTGGCAATGGAACCACTGAGAAAGGCAGTGATGAGAGAGAGTTGAATAAAATGTTCACGGTCGATTTCGCCATTCTGAACCATGCGCACTCCGAACCAGATGCAGAGTGTGATGACACTCATGAAGGCGAAGATAATGAAGGCTACAAATGCCGCCCGCAACCAAGCACCTCTCAATGCCGCACCGAGAAACTGATCCAGGAAACGTTGATAACGGCTGATTTCCTGGCCTTCGTTGGCGAAAGCTTTGACGCTGACAATGCTCTGTAAACTCTCATCAACCACCACCTGACTTGCGGCAAGTTCGTCTTGAGCCTGTCTCGAAATTTTGCGAATACGAGCTCCAAACAAGGCCACGAGCAAAACCGTGGCAGGAATGCATGCGAGCATGAACAGCGAGAGTTTAACTGACTTGGTGAACACCAATACCAGACCAGCAACCAGCACCACACTATGTCGAATGATCTGCGGAATGGTGGATACTAGACTCTCACGAATCACCTCCACATCGTTGGCTAGACGCGATCCCAGTTCCCCCACTCTACGCTCTTGTAAGACAGACATGGGCAATCTAAGGATACGACTAAAGGTATCCAGTCGTATCTGCACCAAGGCACGCTCTGCGGCCTTGCTAAAAAATAAAATGCGCCAGAATGCGAGGATCGCCTGCAATCCAAGCACCGAAGCAATGAGGATCGAATAGTTATTCACCGCTTCACGCGCTTGACTCAATTCCTCCCCCTTCGCAGGCAAAGCGCGACTGATGAGTTTTCCCATGAATTCAGGAAGGCAAAAAGTCAGTAATGCCGTAAGGACAAGCACAAACATCGCTGGCACAAACACAGCCGCATGTGGACGGAGATACTTGAGGAAAAATGCCGCCTCTTGTTTGAATCCAGATTTTAAAAGACTTTTACGCTCGGGCGGAGATTCTTGAGACACAGTATTTTGAGTAGAGGTGGAAAAATATTTAAAATTAAAATACGAACTAATAGAGACGTACAGTCCAACGTCCTGTCGTTTTATTCGCCAACTCAAGCACTGCGAGCGATTCTGCATCATCGCGGTGACGACCATTGTTGGTTAAAACGAAGGTCGCATAGTGACCAGTGTTATTGACGGAGGTTTGCCAGACTTGGAGAGAAGTGTTGAAGCCAAGCTGACTGTTGCCATTTTGCAGCGACCACTCATGCAAATAAAGATAGCTTCGAGGCAGGGTCAGGGTCAGCCGACGAGAACCGTCTGGGCGGCTACTAAGTTTAGCCTTAACCATTTTCACATCATAGAACATGCCATACCCGTTGCCGAAACACCATGGAGTTAGCGAGGATAATTTAGCATCTCCATCAGCAGCTCCGACAGTAACCCGAATAGGGTCGGTACTACCCGCATTAAGTCGTTTGCCATAGCTTCGAGCATCAAGGCTCACTTCTGCAATCATGGCTCCAGCACCATCCGGATTATCTTGAAGATTATGACCAAAGATATCCCAAGTGAGATAAAGTGAATCGGCATCAGCATCAGCCTTGAAGGCAACCCCAGGTATCGTGGGATTTGGCAAAGGAGGCTTGGGTACTTGATCTCTGACATAGCTTTCAATCGCCAACAATGGAATCGCTTCTTTTAAAGACAGATTGCGCACAATCTCGACTTCATGATCAAAGCGAAGCATCTTATTATCGGCGGTAACGTTAAAATTAAGCAGTCCTTTCTGTCGGGGCGCGGTGGTATCGGCTTCCGGCATTTTAAGATTAACTTTGAAAGGTGATTTGCCATGGGGTTCGAGCTTAAACTCCCCTTTCAATATTTGTCCAAGCCAGGTGGCTTCCCATTTACCAGAAACAGTTTGTGCGCTGTTGTTCAATATTCGCCCCTCTAATTCAGCTACCCCCGCTTGATTGAACTTGGTGCTGGTATCCCATACAACGGCTACAGGAGTTATCACTGATCGAACAACCTCAATTCTGGCTATCTCATTGCTCATCGTCATGACGGGCAGACGTAAAGTGGAATCATGAACTGAAAACACACCTGCCAGAGCAGAGTCTGCCGCCCCCGCTTCATGAGAAACTTTGTAAGTGATCTTCACATCATTTTTCTTCCCTGCCTTGATGTCTAATCTTGTGGGAGCATCCTGTGGCATCCAATCATTGGTAATCAATGGCAGCAGCGTGATAATCTGATCTTCTGCGCTCGTGTTTTCGATGCTATAAGTAAGTACACACTGGTTGGCATTTTCAAGTTGTACCGATGCTTGTGAAATTTTCCATGGGGCCATTTTTGGCCCATTAAGCAGCTCCGCAAAAACTCGGCGCCCCAATGCGCGTTGCGCCAATGTATTAGGATGGGTCCAATCAATAGTGCTGCCGTGGTCATAGTTAAGCTTCAATGTTTCAACCACTTGCTGGAACATTTTTACCGCTTTCTTATCAGGGTCAGGATCATTATCTTTGGCCACTGGATTTTGAATAACTTTTTGCGCTGCAGGGGCGATGTCAGGCACCTTAGGATCAAGAGCACCAGATGGGGCTTCCACTTTCTTCAATATCTTAGATTGGCGATTGCGTTCATCCAATTTAACAAGCCAGGCAACATCCCCAAGATCAGCAAAGAAAACTCCATTCGCTTCTGCAACCTCACTCATTACATCCGCATAAGGCTTTGTTAGCGCCATCGCCTTTTCTGGCTGTTCAGATAGCGTCAATGAAGGGCCACACAAAATCAGGTCAGCTCCTTGAGCGTGAACCACATCGACAATTTCTTGAATATTACGACGATAGTTGGCCAAATCTGCAAGGGCATTCGCATCATTAATGCCATAGCTGACTATCACGAGATCAGGCTGGTTCTCAAATGCCACCGAGGTCAAAGGCTGTAAGGCATGAAGAGCATGCTTTCCCCCGCGAGAAAAGTTTTGCATGGTGATCTCAGGTCCGTTGATGAGCTGCATTTTTTCCGGCTGTCCCTTGGCAGGCTTCACCAGTCGCACTCCTCCGGTATAGATGAATTGATCCGCCAACTCCTGAAGAAACACACCGCTCCAGGATTTCAAAACATTGCCCGCATCCGCGCCATATCCATACATGTTCATGACACTGTCACCGATACAAACCGTATGCACAGGAGCGCGTTTTTGAAGCTTGGCGTAAGTACGAGGAATTGCTTTTTGGAGCCTCGCGTCCTGATTGGGAGTGATATCATAACTGGCCGCATGCGATGATGTAGCCATCATCATGATGGCTGCCACAAGGCTGATATGAGGTATGAAATTGCTTTTTGAGGACATGGAGGCCCTCTATTGCCATCATGCAGGAAGCTTTTCCAGTGCGATTTTACCTTAGATGATATCACTGACCAGTTGGCAGTTGGCGTCATTCTCGCTATTTTACCAAGTATGAAATCCGTCATCCTCGGCATCACCGGCTCTATCGCAGCTTACAAGTCTGCCGATATTGCGAGTCAATTAGTCAAAAATGACTGCGCCGTCACTTGTGTCATGACCAAAGATTCGCAGCAATTCATCACACCTTTGACGCTGAAAGTGCTCTCAAAGAATGCCGTGGTGACTGATCTCTTTGATGAAAAAGATAACTGGAAACCTGGCCATATTCAATTGGCAGACAGCGCTAACCTTCTTCTTATCGCACCCGCCACCGCAAACATTCTCGCATCACTGGCCAACGGCTTCGCCAACGATACCCTGACCGCCATAGCTCTGGCCACTCGTGCGCCCATCCTTATCGCTCCTGCCATGAATGGTAAAATGTGGCTCCATCCCGCGACGCAACGCAATGTTAAAACCCTGTTGGAATGGGGTTGCCACTTCATCGGTCCTGATGAAGGCATGCTGTCCTGCGGATACGAGGGCATAGGACGTCTCTGGCCCCTTGACGGAATCGTGGAACGCGCCTTGCAAATTTTGAACTCCGAACCCTGAGTCATTGAAGATTCTTATCACCGCAGGTCCTACTCGCGAACCGCTCGATCCTGTGCGGTATCTCAGTAACCGCTCTTCCGGTAAAATGGGTTATGCTCTGGCCTCCGCCGCCACAGCATTGGGACATGAAGTCACCTTGATTTCCGGCCCCGTGTTGCTCACTGCACCAGAGAATGCCCTAACACACCGTGTCGAAACGGCTCAAGAAATGTTCGACGCCGTGGGCGCTGCGGCTAAACACCAAGACATCGCCATCTTCGCTGCCGCCGTCGCAGACTATCGCCCCAAGCTCATTCATGATCAAAAAATCAAGAAGCACTCGAATACCCTCACTTTAGAATTGGAGCGTACCCCCGACATCCTTGGGTCGATGCGCTCTACCTTTCAATTCACAGGCTACCTTGTGGGCTTCGCGGCTGAGACGGAAAATTTGATCGAAAATGCCCTTGATAAACTTCATCGCAAAAGCTGCGATCTCATCATCGCTAATGATGTGAGCCGCCGCGATGCTGGGTTTGACAGCGATGAAAACGAAGTCATTCTCTGTTTCCCCTCCGGCCAAACGGAACCCATCCCTCACCAATCCAAGCAAACGCTAGCTCACGATCTCGTCCAACGAATCGTTAAGCTAGCCACCGAAAAAATCCCATCATGAGTTCCTTACTGAGTGTCGCCATCGAAGCTGCCCATGCCGCCGGTAAATTACAACGTGAGAACTTTGGCTCCGATCTCGCCGTCAACGAAATGCTCAAACACGACATCAAGCTCGACCTTGATGTACGCAGTCAGGAACTGATCACCGACATCATTTTGAAACACTTCCCTGATCATTGCATCAAGGGTGAAGAAGGCGATGCCGGCAATTCCGATAGCACTACCCACTGGATCGTCGATCCCATTGATGGCACCGTGAACTACTTTTACGGCATCCCCCACTTTTGCGTCTCCATCGGTGTGAAGGAAAGAAATGAACTCGTTGCAGGCGTTATTTATGATCCGATGATGAATGAAACGTGGGCCGTGGAAAAAGGGGGAGTCCCCACCCTCAATGGTAAAACGATCCGCACCAGCAGTCGCGCTCACATCTCTGACGCGGTCATGACCGTCGGTTTCTCCAAAAGCCGCGAAGCCTTGGAGGCCAGTTTTGATCGCTACAAGCGTATCGCGGTGGAAGTGCGTAAAACACGGATGATGGGCAGCGCGGCCCTTGCTCTTGCCTACATCGCCTGTGGTCGTCTTGATGCCTACATCGAAGAACAAATTAGCGAATGGGACGTCGCCGCAGGACGACTCATCCTCGAGGCTGCTGGTGGTGTCTTCACAGAAAGCCCCAGTAAGACTCATCCCGGCAAGATGTTTGTCTGTGCCACGAACGGAAAACTTGATCTCGACTCTTACCTCTAATCATGAATCGTGTCGGCATTGGCTATGATGTGCATCCCTATGCGGAAGGTCGCCCTTTTATTCTCGGCGGCGTAAATATTCCTCATCCTCGCGGTTTGCAGGGACATTCCGACGCCGATGTGCTGTCCCACGCCATCGCGGACGCCATACTCGGCGCTCTTGGTGAGCCCGACATCGGTTATTGGTTTCCACCTACCGATCAGAACATCGAAGGCATCAGTAGTTTGAAGATTTTAGAAAAGGTCGCCACCATCGCCAAAGAAAAAGGCGCGACCATTGAGAACGTCGATAGCACCATCATCGCGGAAGCTCCCAAGGTGAATCCTCATCGCGATGCTATGAAACAGTGCATCGCCACCGCCTTAGGTATCACCGCTGACCGTGTCGGCATCAAAGCCACGACCAACGAACGCCTTGGCTTTGTCGGTCGCGAAGAGGGTGTCGCCGCCATGGCCGTGGCGAATGTGACATTCCTTGTGAAGTGATTCGGTATAGTTTAAAAGGCAATATCTATTGTTGCCCCACTGAATCGCAGCTTCATCACCCCAGTCTCCCCTCTCAATCTTCTGCATTTCGTTGACGCAGGGCGGCTTTGACGAAACCGTAAAAAATTGGATGCGGATGGTTTGGCTTCGAGAGCAACTCAGGATGGAACTGACAGGCCATGAAAAAGGGATGAGTGGGCAGCTCTATAATTTCCGTCAAAGTACCATCGGGTGACATGCCACTGATGATCAATCCCTTGGCTTCCATTGGTTCTTTATACTGAGTATTGAACTCGTAGCGATGACGATGACGCTCGGTGATGGTGGCACTTTGATAGAGCTTATAGGTCTTGGTGTCTGGCACGAGATCCGTGACCCAAGCGCCGAGACGCATGGAGCCGCCTTTTTGGGTAACTTTGCGTTGTTCATCCAAAAGACTAACCACAGGATGGCTTGTTGCTTTGTTGAACTCAGTACTATTCGCATCGGCCCAACCACAAACGTTTCTCGCAAATTCGATGACTGCGATTTGCATGCCCAAGCAGATCCCGAAGTAGGGAACATTGTTTTCGCGGGCATATCGACAGGCGGCAATCTTGCCTTCGGTACCTCGATCACCAAAGCCTCCGGGAACTAAGATGCCTTGCACCCCGTTGAGGTAGGTATCGGCTCCAGTTTTCTCAATGTCTTCCGCGTCAACACGCACGACTTCGACTTTCACATCATTGGAAGCACCGGCATGCACGATGGCTTCATAGATACTCTTGTAGGCGTCTTGGAGTTCGATGTATTTTCCGACCACCGCGATGCGGACGTGATGAGTGGGATTGATGACGCGATGAACAAACTGACGCCAGCGTGTGAGGTCGGGTTGTGGAGTTTCAAGGTGGAGAAGGTTGCAGACAAGGTCGTCGAGCTTTTCCTCATGGAGCTTTAGGGGAACTTCATAGATGGAATGCTTGGTGTCACGGGCTTCAATAACCGCTTCGGGAACGACGTTGCAGAAAAGGGAGATTTTATCTTTGATGTCCTGATCCAACGGCAACTCGGTACGACACAAAACGATGCCTGGGCTGATGCCGATCTCACGCAGTTTGGCGATACTCTGCTGTGTGGGCTTGGTTTTTAATTCACCTGCCGCTCTCATATAAATCACGAGCGTGGTGTGAATGAAGAGGACGTTTTCAGGGCCGACTTCCTGACCGAACTGTCGAATGGCTTCGAGGAATGGGAGACCTTCGATGTCACCAACGGTGCCACCGATTTCTGTGATGATGATGTCACCGGTCATCTCGCGAGCAACCTTGCGAATACGATCTTTAATTTCGTTCGTGACGTGAGGAATGACCTGGACTGTGCTTCCGAGATAGGCACCACTGCGTTCTTTAGCGAGAACGTTGGTGTAAACTTGACCACTGGTGAGATTGTTGAGTCGGGAAAGATTGGTGCTCGTGAACCGCTCGTAATGGCCAAGATCGAGGTCGGTTTCCGCGCCGTCATCAAGCACATAAACTTCACCGTGCTCATAGGGATTCATGGTGCCCGGATCTACGTTAAGGTAGGGATCAAATTTTTGGAGAATGACCTTGAGTCCACGGTGTTCCAGAAGTGTTCCAAGCGAGGCTGCAGCAAGGCCTTTGCCTAGAGAACTGACAACGCCACCGGTGACAAAAATATATTTCATGGGAAAAGAGATAAGGGAGGAGTGAGGTGTGGGAAAGTATTAACTGCGAAGTAAAATTTCAATGGCGGCAGCCTGCTCGGGAGTGTCCACGCCGGGTGAGGTTTCCTGAGTAAGAACAACGCGGATGCGTGCTCCATTTTCTATAGCTCTGAGTTGTTCCAATGATTCGGTTCGCTCCAGAAGTGAGGGTGGCCATTGCACAAATTGGAAGAGAAAGTCGCGCTGAAAACCATAGATGCCGAGATGCCGGTAATGCGTGATACCAGTGTCGTTAGCACGAGCATAAGGTATGGGCGAGCGTGAGAAGTAAAGCGCGTCGCTGTGACAATCGAGCACGACTTTGACGACATTCGCGTCGGGCAGGAGCGCGGCGTCTTCAATCGGGGCCGCGGCAGTGATCATGGGCACTGCCGGTTCGCGTAGAAGAGTTTGCGCCAGTTCATCAATGAGGGTCGGTGAAATTAGCGGTTCATCGCCCTGCACGTTGATGATGATTTGATGTTGGGGAAAAGCTTTTGCCGTCTCCGCAACACGATCAGTGCCACTGGGATGATCGGGCGAAGTCATCATGGTCTGAGCATTGAAAGATCGTGCAGATGCCGCGATGCGTTCATCATCAGTGGCGATGACCACTTGATCGACATGTTGGCACTTCATGCACCTTTCCCAAACATGCTGTACGAGAGGCTTTCCCGCGAGGAGGTGAAGAGGCTTGCCGGGGAATCGGGTAGATCCCCAGCGGGCAGGAATGATAACGAGGACTAGCGGGCGGGAGGTGGACAAAGGAGGTGGCGCGGTTTCACTTTCATGGCCCGAAAGAGCATCGTGCGCAATCAAATTTCTCCCGTTCTCGCAGATGAATTTACTTCCTTTTTCCAAAGCAATCCTAAAAACAAGGGAAACTCAGTCCGAGCACGGTTTTCGGCTCGGGCGCGGGGGCCGGGCTGGCTTTCCTTGTCGGATATCCATTCCTCGAATCCGCTCAACACAAAGCCGGCGGCGAGTGCCGGAGCCATAAGCTCGGTGAGGCTGAGATGGAAGGAGACAGTGGATTCACTGTCTTTCTGACCGGGATGCATGATGATAGGAACGCTCATTGGTGAGCTGTAGGCGTCCACACGGCGATATTGAATTTTTCGCTCTTCATCGAATCCCCATGAAGTCTGCTTAGGAATGCGAAAGCAGGGATGATTCATCACCCAAAGCATGCGTCCACCAGGCTTGAGAACAGTGGCTGCGGAGCGGCACACCTTGGCGAGGTGCGACATGTTTTGCAGACAAAGGATGGCGGAGGCCGCGTCGAAAGATCCGAGGTCGAGAATCTCTGCGGCATCGCGGGTATGGTAACGAATGGGAGTACGGGAGGGATAATCTTTAGCTCGCTTGATCAGGGACGGTGCGGCATCGATACCGGTGACCTGACATCCCTTTTCTGCCAGAGCCCGGGAAAAAACACCCTGACCACAGCCGATATCGAGAACATGTTCAGCGCGTTTAGGGTCGAGCAATCGAAGCGCACTTGGCAGGACTACCCGTTGATAAAGCTCGGAGCCTTTTTCACCAAGAATACGGTCATACCAGTCGGCGGACTTTTCCCAAGAGGTATGCTGTCCCCGTGCCTGTGTCTGTCCACCCCGCACGGGAGGTCTTTCTCGCTGCGGTTTGGGGCGTTGATCGCGCTTGGGGAAGGACATGTCTGTGAGAGAAAAATGATGGGGTGATCGAATTGGCAACATCGGTAGCGTGGAAGTGTTGTCAACGTGATGGGCGGTGTGGTTTATGGTAAGGCTAATTTGTTCTTCGTGAAAAAGTTTTTTCTTTAGGAGACTTCTGAAACGCGACTTGCATGTGGGAAGAGACTCCGCTTCGATAGTCTATTATTCCACATGGAGATTCCGCCCAGCATCATCAAAGCTTATGAATATCTGAGAGTGGAGCTTCGCCACTTGCGGAACGACACGGAGGTTCGTGATTTTTTCAAGCTCTGGCGTAAAGAGTTAGGGGTCATTAGTGCTCTTCTTTTGATACTTGCCGCGCCTTTTGCCTTGAGGCAAAAAGAAAGCAGCGCGCCGTCAAAGTATGATAGACGCCTTGTCATCATCACTCCGCATAATGAGAAAATTCGCTACGAATACGGTCTGGCGTTTTCGAAATATTGGAAACAGAAGACTGGAGAGATTCTTTATATCGATTGGCGGGTGCCGGGTGGAACATCGGAAATAGCGCTGTTCTTACGCTCGGAGTTTGCGGCGGCATTTCAGCAATACTGGACACGAGGACTGGGCAGACCTTGGTCGCAGCAGGTGGCCAGCGCTTTTGCCAACAGCAAGCAAAATACTTCGCCCACAAACGGCGGAACTCTGACCGAAGAGCAGGATGCGCGATCTCTCTTCCTTAAAAATGGTATCGGTGTCGGGATCGATCTTTTTTTTGGGGGCGGAGCCTATGACTTTGAGCAGCAAGCAAAGGCTGGTTTCCTTGTAAGCTCTGATCTATCAGATAAGCACGGGCTTGCCGCCATTTTCAGTAAACACCCGGAGTGGTTTCAGGACAGCGTCATTCCCCAGAGTTGCAGTGGGGAGACATTTTACGACAAAGAGAAGCGATGGGTTGGCACCTGTCTCTCCAGTATGGGCATATGCTATAATAGGGATGTATTGAAGCGTCTCGGCATCGAGAAACTGCCTGATTCATGGGCTGATCTTGCAGATCCGAAATACACCAAACAAATTGCACTTTCAGATCCCAATAAGAGCGGTTCGGTTGCGAAAGCATTTGAGCAATTAATTCAGCAACAAATATCATTAGCGATCGATGAGGCTAAGAAAAATCCCAAGCCATTTCAAACGGAAAAAGACATCATGGACGCAGGTTTGCGACAGGGATGGGACAATGGATTGACTCTCATCCTACGCATCTCAGCGAATACGCGTTACTTCACGGATGCGGCGCCGAAGATACCTTTGGAGGTTTCACAGGGCGATGCCGCAGCGGGAATGTCCATAGATTTTTATGGTCGTTCATTTGAAGATCAAGTAAGGCGGGCGGACGGCAGTTCACGAGTGGCTTTCATTACTCCACTGGGAGGTTCTTCGTTTGGGGTGGACCCCATCGGCATGTTTCGTGGAGCACCTGAACCAGAAGTGGCGACGGCATTCATGGAATTCGTGTTGAGTGATGAGGGACAGAAACTATGGAATTATCAGGTGGGTGTAGCGGGTGGGCCTACTAAGGCAGCATTGCGCCGTCTGCCGGTGCGTCGAGATTTCTATACTGAAGAAAATCGTGCTTTGATGACGGATGGGTTGGTTGAGCCTTATGAAGCCGCGAAAGCATTCACCTATCATCCCGAATGGACATCACATCTGCTCGGAGTAATCAGGTTTTTAGTGAAAGCCATGTGTGTAGAATCGCATGATGAACAACGCCGAGCATGGGAAATGCTCGCGAAATCTGGATTCCCCAAACGCGCCACCGCCATTTTTGAAGACACTCGCATGATCAATTACAACACAGCTCAGGAGATTGCCCTTTTGCTTAATAAAAAAGACAACTCCCAAGAAATGAGGAAAGCCCGTGAGCTTGGTATCGCGTTTCGCAATCAATATAACCGCGCCTATGAACTAGCGAAGGATGGTTTATAAGAGACGCATACTGATCAACCGAAAGACATCTTCAAGACACCGCCGATGCCCCGTTACTTCAATTTCACGCTCATCTTTGCTGCGATGTCAGTTTTTTTTGCGTGTTTCTTTATCATGCCCGTTTGGAGCACGGTGAAAGTGGCTTTTGTTTCGACGGATGGTAATTTCACGATGGATTACGTCTTCGAGGTATTTCTTAATCCGATCTATCGCGAGGGCTTGATCAATTCATTCATCATTGCTTTTTGGAGCACGATCGGTTGTCTTCTGGTGGCATTGCCTCTTTCGGTGCTTTTTTGGCGATATGAGTTTCCCGGTAAATCGATTTTGAGTTCGCTATTGCTGTTGCCCATGATTCTGCCGCCCTTTGTCGGAGCCATCGGAGTGCGCGCGATGCTGGGGCAAGCAGGGTCGGTAAACAGCCTGTTGACGGGACTGGGGTACATGAGTCCAGATCATCCAGTTGACTGGCTGGGCAACGGGCAGATGGCCGGCGTGGTCATCATGAATGTGTTGCATCTCTACCCCATACTTTTTCTCAATGTTTCAGCAGCACTGGCTAATCTCGACCCGGCATTGGAAGAGGCGGCGGCTAATTTGGGATGCTCGCCGTGGGATAGGTTTACTAAAATCACGATGCCACTGATTACACCCGGTGTCTTTGCCGGCGGCACCATTGTATTCATCTGGGCATTTACAGAACTGGGCGTGCCGCTAGTTTTTGATTACACGCGCGTTACCTCCGTGCAGATTTTTAACAGTATCAAGGATTTGAGCGACAACCCGTTTCCTTACGCCTTGGTTTCGGTGATGTTAGTCTTTACGGTCTTGCTCTATGGATTGAGCAAGCTCTTGTTTGAACGTGGATACTCCAGTGGCGGAGGCAGGGCTACAACAGCGCGGCAAACCGTAGAACTCTCCTTCGAAAGGTGTTGGGCATGCACTACGGGGGTAATTCTTTGTATTCTGCTCGCCATTTTTCCGCATATCGGCGTTGTTCTTTTGTCAGTATCAACAGACTGGTACCTCACTGTTTTGCCTGAGAGTTTTACGCTGAAGCATTTCAGCAGTGCTTTGAGTCACGATCTGACATTGAAAGCAGTGGCCAATAGTTTGAAGTATGCCTCGCTGGCCACGGTTCTTGATCTCGTATTGGGGTTTGCCATCGCTCACGTCAACGTGCGCAGTAACATTCGAGGACGGCAAATTCTCGATGCCATGGCCATGCTTCCTTTGGCGGTACCGGGATTGGTGTTGGCATTTGGCTATCTAGCGATGGCTCGTGAGGGGCAACCTTTTCACTGGCTCATGATTGGGGAAGACCCTGTGCTTATCATCGTGATTGCTTATTCTGTGAGAAGGCTTCCCTTTGTCGTGCGTTCCGTAACGGCAGGCTTGCAACAGGTAAGCCCGACGTTGGAAGAGGCCGCTCAAAACCTTGGCGCAACCCCCCAGAGAACTCTAGCGAGGATCACACTACCTTTGGTGATGCCTAATCTGATCGCAGGGGGCTTACTCGCCTTCTCTTTCGCGATGCTGGAGGTTTCTGATTCCATGATTCTTGCCCAGCAATCCCGCTATTTTCCTATTACTAAAGCTATCTATGCACTGGTTGGAGCACTGGGTGACGGTCCCTATATTGCCTCGGCCTTGGGGGTATGGGCCATGTTGTTTCTTGGTGTCACCCTATTGGGGGCTGGTCTGCTGCTCGGCAAGAAGCTGGGAACCTTGTTCCGATTGTGAAAAAGCGCTTGCGAAGTGCCTGACGCCGTGTTTATTCGCCGCCCCTTGCGAGCCAGATGTTAATTGCTGTTGGTCTTCGGGTCTTCCTTCCCTTCAGGGCTGGAGGATAGCTCGCACCGAAGGCAACCCAGCCACTCTATAATAAAATATGTCAATCCGCCTAGCTAGATTCGAAATGCCGAACCGCCTCGTGAAAAACGAAGCCACGGCCACTGATACCTTCGCCCAATTTGTAGCAGAACCCTTCGATCGTGGTTATGGCCACACCGTTGGCAACAGCCTGCGTCGCGTGCTTCTCTCCTCCCTTGAAGGCGCCTCCATCACCAGCGTTCGCATCAAAGGTGCGGAACATGAGTTCAGCACCCTTCCTGGAGTTGTGGAAGATGTAACACAGATCGTACTCAATCTTAAATTGGTGAAGTTTAAGCATTTTGAAAATAAAGAAACGCGTCTCCTTCAGATCTTTGCAGATAAAGAAGGCGTTGTCACCGCAGGCGACATCAAGGAAGACACCAGCTATCAGGTGATTAACAAAGACCACGTCATTTGCACCCTTGATCGCAAAGGCAAATTTGAAGCCGAAATCGAAGTCAAAGTAGGTCGTGGTTTTGCGACCAACGAAGAAAACAAAAGACCGGATATGCCCATTGGCGTTATCCCGATCGACTCTATTTTCTCCCCTGTTACCCGTGTGAAATATGCCGTGGAAGCAACTCGTGTTGGTCAAAACACCGATTACGACAAGTTGATCCTCGACGTATGGACGGATGGCCGCATCGCTCCCCAGGACTCACTCCTGCAAGCATCTGCGATTCTTCGCAAGCATCTTGACGTCTTCGTCAATTATGACGACAACCAGATCGAATTCGATGCCGCACCAGAAACTCAGAGCGAAGAAAACCTTGAGCTTCGCAAGCTTCTTAATATGTCGGTCAACGAAATTGAGTTGTCCGTCCGTGCCGCTAACTGCCTTAATAACGCTAACATCACCAGTGTTGGTCAATTGGCCATGAAAAGTGAAGGCGAAATGCTGCGCTACCGTAACTTCGGTAAGAAATCCCTTACTGAGATCAAAGAAAAGCTGCTTGAGTTGGGACTTGGTCTTGGCATGAAGCTCGATCCTGCATTGCTTGAGCCCCTCACCGGTGGCGCCCTCCTTCGTGGTGGCAATACATTCCGTCGTGAAGATGATAATGAGGCTGATGCCGACAGCTTCTCCCGCTTGATCAGCGCCAACCTTGGTGACGACGATTAATTAGATGCCCGAACAAGATTAACTGAGTAAAGGATAAAAGAGTCATGAGACATCAACGTAAAACAGTCAAACTTCAACGCACAAAGAGCCATCGCGAAGCGCTGCTCAAGAACTTGTGCAAGAGCCTTATCGAACATCGTCGCATTCGCACCACTCTGGCCAAAGCCAAAGCCGTGCGCCCTGTGGCAGAAAAACTGGTAACATTAGGCAAGCGCGATACCCTCCACACTCGCCGTCAGGCATTTGCGGTGCTTCGCTGCAAGACCTTGGTGAAAACCTTGTTCGACGAAATCGCAAGTTCTTCCAAAGACCGCCCCGGTGGATACACCCGCATCACCAAACTCGGTCAGCGTATGACCGACTCCGCTCCAATGGCTTTCATTGAGTGGGTCGATGCTTTTGTGCCAAAAGGTGAAAAAGCTGAAGTAACAGAAGACGCTGCCAAGGAGTAGTCTCCTTTTAGATAGCAAACTTTTAGAACGCGAGGGCGAAAGCTCTCGCGTTCTTTTTGTGGATAGCTGCTTAGCTTTCTTTCCAGGTTTTTCCGCGGCCCGCAGCGACGGAGCCAACTAGGCTACCATAGAGGGACTCTAACGCATCAGCAGACTGTACTACGAACTCCACGGTATGCGCATGGGTCGATGACGGATAGTTTTTGACAACTTGTAGCTGGGCTGCGCTTGGGGAAACGCGTGCTGCTGCCTGCTGGGTGAGGTCTTGAGCACGATTCATGAGCACTGCTCCTGCGGCGATCGGAGTGTCCTTGCCCACAGGCTCTAAAAAATAAAAGCGTGCCACCACTTCTGAGTCCGTACCTATCGTAACCTCCGTAACCTTGGCAACACCATCGGAAATGTATTGATGCTTTGACACGGATGAGATGCGCTCAAGCTTCACCATGTAAGGGCCGCCATTAGTAAAATTAGCCTGCCAAAAACGGGGGTTACTATCGGTATCTGTCGGAGCAGCTGGAGTGGTGGGTGTCGTGGTTTGACCGATGGCCGTATGAGCCGTGAACAAGAACAGACTTAACGACAGGATGCTAATGAGTGTTTTCATAATCAGATGGGTTCTAGGAATTAAATGAGGATGACATAGCTTGAACACTACGGGAAGAGCGGAGTTGGCAGATATTTGCGTTACCGTAAAGATTTTTCACAAGATCGCACATTTAATTGCTTAG